>JBBALS010000189.1:0-4699 GCA_040402915.1 Flavobacteriales bacterium | reverse complement strand
TCATCTTACATCTGTAATTGAACACTTCGCATCTGAAAAATCAAAATTGAAAGTCGCCTTTCCTTTGTCAACGAGCCTGAAAGAAATAGGGCCTTGAACTTAAGCGATGAAATGGTTTAGACTTTTACTTGTAATTTTCCCGCTGACTTGGCAAGTTGGATTGTCGCAAGCGCCTTCTGTTACAATTGCTCCATCAGGAACAATGACTGTTTGTGCAGGAACGACTGTTAACGTTTCATCAACAGTATCGAATGCTTTTGCGGGGACAACTTCTTATGCCGTTTCGGATATTCCATTTACTCCATTTTCTGTTCTTGCTGGTACCTCATTAACAATGCCCGATGATACCGTACTTGGTCCTTTCCCCATTGGGTTTCAGTTCTGCTTTTTTGGTAATACCTATACCCAATTTTATGTATGTTCGAATGGATGGGTTGGTTTTTCACCAGGTCAATCTCGCGCATTTACAGCCAATTCAATTCCCAATACAACCACCTTTGTTCCTCGTAATTGCATCATGGGTCCATGGATGGATTTCAATCCTGGAATAGCCGGTGGTCCTTACATTAAATATCAAACACAAGGAATTGCACCTTACCGACGACTCGTTGTTCAGTGGACGAATTGCCCTTTATATCAATGTATTGCATCAAAAGCAACCTTTCAAATTGTGCTTTTCGAAAGTACCAATGTGATTGAGAATTATATAACCAACAAGCCAAGTTGTGTAATGTGGGCTGGAGGAAAAGCAACGCAAGGTTTACATAATCAGCCAGGTACAGTTGCATTTACAGTTCCTGGTAGAAATTCTGCTGTTTGGAATGTTACTAACGATGGAAAAAGATTTCAACCCAATGGCGCTTCTTCTTATACTGTAAATTGGACATCCAACGGAATCCCTATAGGTACCGGAGCTTCGGTTTCTACCCTGGTTAATGGACCTGGAATGACTCGCATCATTGGAAAGGCAAATTTTCCTTGTAGTAATTTGATTGTCTCTGATACATTGGATGTGAGTATTGGTGGTTCAGCCAATGCTAGTTTTAGTGTACCTCCTGTTATTTGTACTGGACAGGCTGCCAACTTCACCTATACTGGCGGATCAATAGGAACAGGCGCTTGGACGTTTGCATCTGGAACTCCTTCTTCAGCAACTGGAACAGGAACAGTTTCAACAGTTTGGAACACACCCGGAACATACAATGTTGGCTTAACAGTTTCACCTACCAGTGGATTATGCGCATCGGCAAATTCCACGCAATCGATTACTGTTGTGGCACCTCCAACTTCCACATTCTCATTACCAGCATCTGTTTGTTTAGGAGCAAATGCAAGTATTAGTTATACAGGTTCAGCCCCTTCAGGTTCTACGTATACATGGAATTTTGGAACGAATGCAAGCCCAGCAACAGCAACTAGCTTAGGACCTCACTCAATTTCTTGGTCAAGCACAGGTTCCAAAACTGTTTCATTAACCGTTTCCAATGGTTCTTGCAGTTCAACAACGACCAATACAATCAATATAAATGTAGCACCTACATCCACATTTTCAACTTCTGTTTTGAGTTTGTGTATTGGCGCTAACTCAACATTTACTTATACAGGAACAGCTTTACCAAGTGCAACATATTCTTGGAATTTTGGAACAGGTGCAAGTACAAGCAGTTCAAGTTTGATTGGACCACATTCAGTTTCTTGGTCAAGTGCAGGCAGTAAAAATGTAACATTGTCGGTGACTCAAGGCGGCTGCAGTTCAACTACAACAACCCAAGTAATTACCGTTAACGCTTTACCAACAGCTACATTTTCTATTCCTGCTAGTGTTTGTGTTGGAGCCAATGCAACGATTTTATATACAGGTAATGCTTCAGCACCTCCATCAGCGACTTATGCTTGGAGTGTAGATGGAAGTACTACTGTTCCCGGAAATGTTCAAGGTCCGACTAATTTGTCTTGGACAACATCTGGAACTAAAACTGTTTCATTAACAGTAACCGAAGCGGGATGTTCTTCAACAACAACGCAAACAATTAATGTACTAGATCTTCCAACAGTTACAATTGCATCAGCGAGTGTAGATGTTTGTGATGGTCAAGCAACAAGTTTCAACGCATCGGCTCAACCAGCTGGTACAAGTTATTTATGGAGTTTTAGTTCAGGAGCTTCTATTTCAAATTCATCGAATGCTGGTCCTATTTCGGTTTTATGGACTGGCGTTTCTTCTGGAACAACTAGTCTAATAGTAACAAATGCAGGATGTTCATCAACAACAGTAAGCTCCACCATTGCTATTGTTACTCCAGCAACTGCCTCAATTTCAGCACTGGTTTCTGGTTGTGTTGGAGTGCCTTTAAGTATTTCAGCACCTGGAGTGTACGCTGCAGGAACAACGTTTAACTGGAATTTTGATGGTGCTCAGGTTTTAAGTGGTTCCAATGCTGGACCTTATTCTCTGCAATGGTCAACTGGAGGAACTAAAAATATTAGCTTAACTATTTCGTCGGGTTCGTGCAGTTCAACCACAACCACATCAGTGACAATAAATGCTGCTGGAGTATATGATTTTACATCTCCAACAAGTGTTTGTGTTGGACAATCTTCGGTTATTAGTTTAATTGGAACTGCAAGTTCAGGCGCAACCTATAACTGGAGTTTTGGTTTGAATTCAAATCCATCTTCCGCTTCAACTGCTGGTCCTCACAATGTGTCTTGGGGAACTTCGGGCTCGGCTTCAATTTCCTTAACCGTTGTTGAAAATGGATGTTCATCGAATACTATTGTCAAAAATGTTCAGGTGAATGTCCTTCCAACAGCTAGTTTTTCTGTGAGTCCCAATGCATGCTTGAATGAATATGTTGGAGTTATTTATACAGGAAATGCTGGATTGAATGCAAGTTTCGCTTGGACATATTTAGGAGGTACATTGATTTCAGGTTCAGGAACCGGTCCACTTGCGTTAAATTATTCCAATTCAGGTAATGTGAATATTGGACTTCAAGTAACAGAAAATGGTTGTACTTCAGCGTTGATGTCTCAAACAGTTAACATTCTCTCCATTCCATCGTTTAGTATTCAGTCGCCAGTTAATTCTGTTGAAAACATAGCAACATCCATTACATTTTCTGGCAGTCAACTATTAGGCTCTTCGACTGATTGGGATTTTGATGGCGGTACTATAATTTCTGGTTCAGGATTCGGTCCTTATCAGGTTTCTTGGCCAGCTGCAGGCACATATACAGTTTCGTGTATATATAATTTAAATGGCTGCTCAATCACAGAGACAAGTGTTATTCAAGTTATAACTCCTTTACAATCAACATTCTCAGCTGACTCACCCATTTGCGAAAATGTAATTAGTACAATCGTATATACAGGAACCACATTGCCATCGGCTACTTTTGCTTGGGATTTTGATGGAGGTACCATCGTTTCTGGATCGGGTTCTGGACCATTCCAAATTTCATGGAATACACCCGGAATAAAATCCGTATCAGTCGAAATAACCCAAATGGGAATTACAAATCCTATATTAACGCAACAAGTTCTTGTTAATCAAATTCCAACTGCAACGTTTGTTACTTCAGGTTCGATGTGTGCGGGTAGCGATGTTACATTTAACTATTCAGGAAATTCTTCTTCCTTAGCAACGTATAATTGGAATTTTGGATCTGGAACTATTCAAAATAGCAGTGTAGGGATTTCTTATTCGGTTAGTTTTCCATCAACAAGCGAAAGCATTTCATTGTCGGTTTCAGAAAATGGATGTACTTCTTCACTTGAAAGTTTACAAGTAGATCTTCAATCACAACCTTCATCTTCATTTACAACTGCTTCAGTTGTATGCGAAGGAACATCTGTTTTTGTGAATTATACAGGCGGAGCAAGCTCCAATTTTGCTTTTACTTGGGATTTTGATGGAGCCGATATCATTTCGGGTTCTGCAGCCGGCCCAATCGAAATCATCTATCAAACACCCGGAACGAAAAACATCACATTGCAAGTTGACAATGGAGGCTGTCTTTCAACTTCAAGTCTTCAAACAGTAACGGTTAATCAAACCCCTACAACAAATTTCAGTATTGTGAATAGTGGTTGTTCTTCCGATTCGGTACTAGTAACCTACACTGGAAATGCAAGTTCATCAGCAACCTATGTTTGGGATTTTGAATCAGCAGTTGGATATGTTGGCGATGGACAAGGTCCTTATGCAGCATTATTCCCAGGATTTGGAAGCTATCCAATCGGATTGTTTGTAATGGAAAACGGATGTATGTCGGACGTTGTTGAAATTCAAGTTGTTTTAAATGCATCCCCAATTGCATCGTTTACATTGGAAGATACTGTATTTGTAAATCAATTAAATACAGTCAATTTCACAGGACAATCTCCGCTCGGAAGTTCAATGAATTGGTTGTATCCAAATGCAGATTTAATTAGCGGTGGAGCATTTGGGCCATTCGATTTAAGTTGGGCAAATCCTGGAACGTATCAAGTATCATTAAGTATGGATAATGCAGGTTGTGTCGACGGACCCGAAATGCATGATGTAGTTGTTTTGCCTTTACCAACATCCGCTTTTACTTTATCGGAAGATACCATTTGTGCAGGCAGTTCATTCACTGTAACCTATTCAGGAGTTGCAAGCACACAAGCTAATTATATTTGGAACTTCGATGGAGCAACGGTAATTTCAGGTTCA
>JBBALS010000188.1:0-4711 GCA_040402915.1 Flavobacteriales bacterium | reverse complement strand
GATGAAATGGTGGCGCATATTTACGATGTTACCTATGGCGTTGTGCGTGAAAACCAAGATACGCTCGTCATTATGGACGATTCTATTGTTCGGGGCACAACACTTAAACAAAGTATTTTACGGATTTTAGATCGACTCAATCCCCAAAAAATTATTGTAGTTTCTTCTGCACCTCAAATTCGTTATCCTGATTGCTATGGAATCGACATGGCCAAACTAGGCGATTTCATTGCTTTCCAAGCGGCAATTGCCCTGCATAAAGAGCGTCAAACACTCCATATTTTGGATGAGGTTTATGCAGCTTGTCTATTACAAGATACTCTTCCAAAAGAAGAAATGAGAAACGAGGTTCGTCGAATTTATGAGCCCTTTTCAGAATTTGAAATTGCTCAAAAAATTGCGGAGCTCGTTACGCCAAACAATATGAATGCTGAAGTGGAAGTCATTTATCAAAACTTGAACGATCTGCATACAGCTTGCCCAAATCACACCGGCGATTGGTACTTCAGCGGAAATTATCCGACGCCCGGAGGAAATAAAGTAGTAAACAAGGCATTCATGAATTATTACATGAATGTAAACGAACGTGCTTACTAACTATAACTGAATCTTCTTTCTCCATTCTGGTAAATTTGTTCGGTCAACTGCCTTAAACCGGTATCCAACAAACATTCTAAACCAACTGTAATTATCGTCAACCCAAACGCCTAAATCACGTTTTCCAGCAAAAGAAATGCTGTAACTCGAAATGCCGCTGTACCAATTATCGCCATTATAACCCAAAATAAATCGAAACTCGGAAACGGCAGTAGCTCTGTTTTGTTGATTCCGAATCTGCTTGTCCTCCGAAAGATAATAGCTGTTTTGTATCGAAATTCCAGGGACAAAATACAAGGTCAAAAACCACGAATGCCTATAAACAAATGTATGTACATAACCCACATTGAAATTAAAATTGCTGGCGCTTTGAGAAATTAGTCGGTATTCAGGTTTAAATTTTGATTCCAACTCATTCGGAATTAATGTTTGTCCCGTATCACTCAACATTCGATGCATACGCAATGAAACTCCCGCTATAACACTTCCAGCGCTTCGTTCCTGACGATCGAGTTGATACAAAGACGCTCGGTATGAGAACTTATCGGGATTGAAACAATAAAAAACATTACTGAAAAAGGTTGTCGTTGTTAAGTCGGGACGATAAGGATAGAGATCGGATTGTGGATTGAATGATGGATTGGCGACTTGAGGATTTGATAAATAATACCCATTAAAAATCTGGATAAAATTAGAATTCCAAAATCGTCTTCCATTATATGAAGCTCGAAAAGAGAACTGTTTCGTCTCCCCTTTTCGGTCACCGTCGCTCGATTGAAACTTAATCAAACCAAGCGACAAACTTAGCCAACGGTAATCGAGGCATGCTATAAAATTACTTCGGGAATTGGGTCGATAAGTTAGTTGAATATTCTCCGCATCGGGATTTCGAATAACCACATCCTGTTTTCTTGAAGCCAATTCGAACGTAAGGTGCGGACGATCATTGAATGAGGAAATGTAATCAGGATCTTTTTGTGCAAGAGAGTTTAAAGAGCAAAAATACAGCAACCAAAAAATAAAAATTCCCTTGAGGCAACTGGAAAAAGCCGGAAGCATCAAGGGAATTGTAAATCTCATTTTAAATTATCGAGCAACTGCAACGCGTGAAACCGAACGACCAGTTTCTGTTGAAATAACCACTTGATACATGCCATTTGAAACATTCGAAAGCTCAACTTGAAGTAATGCATCTGGCTGAACATTTTCGAACATACGCTGTGATACCAACTTGCCACTTAAATCGAACATACTGCAAACAACAAGCGCTTGCATGGTATTAAATCCTGTTAGAATTGATAAAACATCCTTTGCCGGATTTGGATAAATGTTGATATACACTTCTCCACTTGCATCGAAAATACCAACAGTTGAAGTATAATTAAAGCCAGCAGATGTTTTGGTGCAATTGCCGCTCGTGTTTGAAACTGCAACAACATAAACACCCGTTTGTGTTGGAGTGAAAGTAGATGAATTAGCGCCTGAAATAGCAGTACCATTCAAGAACCACTGAAATGTACCGACAGTTACACCCGAAGAAATTACTCCGTTGTTTAAGGAAAGTACCGGTTGAATTGGCGCCTGACTTACAGTAACCGAAGTGTTTTGAGTTTGTGTAGCACTTTGACCTGAACAAACTCCTGTAACAACTAAATTAACTCCATACGATCCTGAAGAATTATAAGTAATCGTTGGATTTTGTGATGTTGACGATGCAGGTGTTCCTCCTGTGAAAGTCCAGTTATACGCCGAACCACTTGCTTGTGCTGAATATGAAACCGTTTGACCAGCACAAATTGTTGTTGATGTGGTTGCGCTGAAAGAAGCAATTGGAGCAATAGATGTTAATATTGGAAAAATGGCTTGATTCACACTAATTCCCCAACTTGCAGGAGTCTCAGAAAATTGATGCCATGATAAATCTCCAAATTGTTCCCAAGCTGAATTTGCGGCTGGATCACCATCTGAATTACTTTTTAATGAAAGTGTGTAACCTGCATTCGGATTAAATTCTATACCCAAGAAGAAATTACCAGTAACAGTTACAGGCGAAGTAAATGTGACGTATGTGTTTTGCCCTGCATTCACATTGGTAATAATGGTACTAAGTGGGATGGTTTTGGTTGCCAAAACAGTTGTGGGTCCTGCTGCGGAATATGCATAAGCTTTAACTGTTATTACAGATCCTGCTGCTGCAGTTCCTTGTGTTGCAATTCCAAAGGAAAAGCCTGCTCCTGTTAATGAGGTAATCGGGGATGTTGAAGTAAATAAATCTACTTTTGCTACATCGCCAGTAGAATTTACTCCACCAACATAACCTGTTTGACCTGTTCCTGATGCTAATACACCAACTGTTCCTGAAAGCGGATAATTCAATGTATCAGTACAAGCAACGGTTGGAGGAGGTGCTATGAAACACGCGTTGGAAGTTAACAAACTCACGCGAGAACCGCCGGTTGAGAACAATGCTTGTGAACGTGTTTTTTGTCCGTTCGAAAACATTTTCAAACAATTATCATCTCCATAATCCATGTAATTCATGAACATTTCTCCGGGTGAAGTTGGAGCACAACTCGTAAGAAAAGGGAATGACTCACAACCATAATTAGCATCTGCTTGATTAGGAGTATCTGCTACTTGGTCAGAACCTGAACATGCTCCTCCGTCATCTCCCCAAATATGATAGAGATTTAACCAATGTCCAATTTCATGTGTTGCCGTGCGGCCTAAATCGTAAGGAGATGATGCACCAATATTACCAACAGAGTTATAAAGTAAAACCACACCATCGGTAGCAGCTGTACCACCAGGGAATTGAGCATACCCTAAAATACCTCCGCTCATGTTACATACCCAAAGATTAAGATACTTTGACCTATCCCACGCATCATGTCCACCAGTTGACGCACGCTTTACATTGTCATTGGTAGAGAAACTTGTTGTAGTAGTAGATGTACGTGTAATGCCGGTGGTTGGATTTCCACTTGGATCTACTGATGCTAAACAAAATTGAACTTCCATATCGGCACCTAAACCTTGAAAAGCAGAAGGTACTGAGGAGAAATCGGCATTTAGTTTTCGAAAATCTTCATTTAAAATATCAATCTGAGATTGCAATTTGGCATCGGAAATATTTTGTGCCGTCGTTTTATAAACCACATGGAATACAACAGGAATAGTTACCAAAATACGTTGTCCAGCTTGAGGTGATTCAGCAAAGGCTCGCGCATGTTCATCAATTTGAGTTCGTTTTGCTGCGTATTCAGGGTCGTTAGTTCTTAATCGGGCATCAACTTCCATAGTCGCGCAAATGCGATGTTGCTGTTGTGCAAATGATGATGTGATGATCATCATTCCTAATAATACTGTGTAGATTTTTTTCATGATTGAATTGAAATTCGGCTTGCAATTTATTACAAAACATCGATTTATCATCAATTGTTTCTTAGGATATTCTTACTGGGATTGTTTATAATTCATCAAATTTCTTTTTCCCATCGTGCAACCACATAAGTAGCCAAGCAATTTCCAATAACGTTAACAGAAGTTCTTCCCATATCCATAACTGCATCAATGGCTAGAATAGCAAAGGCTTTTTGAGGATCGAGTCCTAATGATGCAACGGTACTCACCAAAATTAAAAATGAAGCGCCTCGCACTCCGGCAACTCCTTTACTTGTTAGCATTAAAATGAGACACATTTGAATTTGTTCGCCGATGGTTAAATCAACACCACATACCTGAGCAATAAAAACAGATGCCAGCGAAAGATACAAGGTGGTTCCGTCCAAATTAAAACTGTATCCAGTTGGAAGAACAAAAGCGACAATCTTTCTTGGAATCCCCATTTTCTCCAAATTCTCCATCGCTTTAGGTAATGCTGCTTCAGAACTAGCTGTTGCAAATGCAATGGAAACGGGTTCGGAAATAGCTTCTATAAAACGTTTAAATGGCAAGCGAACAATGAGCGCAATGGGAACTAAAATGACGAGCACAAAAGTGAATAAGGCTCCATATAAAGTACCAACAAGCATTAGTAGGTTTTGTAAAACGCCCAAGCCCATCGTTGCAACCGAGTAGGCTACTGCTCCACCTACAGCCAATGGCGCCATGT
>JBBALS010000187.1:0-4711 GCA_040402915.1 Flavobacteriales bacterium | reverse complement strand
TCTTCAAATCTTCAAATCTTCAAATCTTCAAATCTTCAAATCTTCAAATCTTCAAATCTTCAAATCTTCAAATCTTCAAATCTTCAAATCTTCAATTTTTCAAATACAAATTCACATAAACCGGCAAATGGTCGCTATAGCCACCTAAGTATTTCTTGCCGCCATAGGTGCGTTTGGTTTGCCAATTATTGAATTTTTCGTTTTTCTCGATAAGGAAATCTGGACGAAATGCTTTTGCTTGATTGAAATACGTTTTGATGTTGTTATTGCCATTAATGATAGAACCTGAAACAATAATCTGATCTAAGAAACCCCATTCGCCTTTGTATGGATGAGAACCCACATTTTCGCCTTTTTGCCAGCCCACTAAATTGTATAAACCTGCTTTTGTATTGCTTGTGTCGTTTTGAGCTTGAAGAGCTTCTGTTAAACTAATATCGTTTGGATAATCGTTTAAATCACCCATGATTAAAATATTTGCTTTAGGGTAGTTGAAGGCAATGGAATCACAAAGTCGCTTGGCCGTTTTGGCCGCCATGATGCGTTTGGCTTCGGTTTCTTTTTGTCCACCGCTGCGACTTGGCCAATGATTGACCAAAACATGCAAGGTTGATTTGTTTGGTAATTCCCCTTTCACATATAAAATATCGCGAGTAGGTTTTTCCATATCGCCTGGAAATATGACTGGATAATTGTGGGATTTAAGGGGTTTGAAACGGTCTTTTCGATAGAGCAAAGCCACATCAATTCCACGTTTATCGGGCGAATCGAAATGCACAATCGAATATCCCAATGAGCTAAGGTCGGTTTTGGTGATTAAAAAATCGAGGACTTTCCGGTTTTCCACTTCGCCCAATCCAATAACATCGGGCAATAATTCTTGCTTACCAACAGCCTGAATTACTTCAGCAATTTGATTTAACTTGGTGTTGAGCCGTTCGTTGGTCCATTGCATTTCGGAACCCGGAAGAAATTCCTGATCGTCAATTTGGGGATCATCGTCGGCATCGTAGAGATTTTCAACATTGTAAAACATTAATCGGTAAGTAGTCATTTTACTGTTGGATAGTGCTTTATGATTTTTACACGATTGTTGTGAGAAAAGCAAAACACCGAGCATGCTGAATAGAAGAATACGATTTTTCATGGATGCAAATGTGAGGAAAATGTTGGGATTTAGAAAAGGATTGGATGAATGAAAAATGGCTGAGCTGGCGAGACGGCACCCCGCAGAAATTGCCGAAGGAACGAAGGTGATTTTGAGGAGTATAGGCGAGCACGCGACGGGGACAGAGGAACGAAGCCGCCGGCAGCCAATAATTACATTGTCGAGTAATTCGCCAAATTTGAATGAAATGATATTTTCTTGATTTGATTAAACATTTAATAGAATTTATGGTTCATTGAAAACGAAATTCATTACATAGAAAAGAGGATTTGTTAACAATAAATTCACATTCAAAAATTAAATGAATTTACTTTTGCAATATGTCAGAAAATAGTGATTTAAAGAATAGCAATTGGATGTATATGTTGCGTACAACACAGCAACATCAAGTACAATTAAGTGCAATTGCCGATCAAAAAGCCAATATTATCATTGCCAGTAATTGCATTATTTTCTCATTGACATTAGCTCGGATCGAAATCGCATACCAATATTGGGGAATTTGGTCATTGTTGGGTATGTCTGTCTTTAGTATTATAACTGCAATTATTGTGGTTGCTCCGCTCTCATTGCCAATGAAACGCCCAGATTTCAAGTCTCAGAATTTCAATCCGCTTTTCTTTATGCATTTCACGGCACTTACGCATGATGAATATCAAAGTAAAATGTTTTCAATCATGGAAACGCCAGAAAAGGTCAAAGAAGCAATGGTTCGTGATATTTATCAAATTGGAAAAGTATTGTCGAATCGTAAATACCCTTTTCTGAAATTAAGTTCAGCCATTTTTATTGGAGGGATTTTTATAACGTTGCTTTTATTTGCAATCCAATTTTACCTTGAATTAGGTTATAAAATTTAGTAATTTCTTTTGTTTTCGAACAGTACAACTTATTGAATTCAATAGATTGAATTTCTTCTATATTCGTTTTTTATTTTAAAATCGAATGAAACGTGTGTTGCCTTTTTTATTTATTCAACCTGAAAAACTAAAGTTTGCTTGGTACAAAGCGCTTATAGCTTGTGCATTTGTAGTTTTTGTTTTTATATCAATGAATATGGGAAATGGTTTGAAACTGCAAGCCGATTTCACAGTTTTTTGGCAAGCAGGCAAAAACTTCAGTAATAATTTAGGGCTTTATAATCGCATTGGTGGTGCAGAACGATTTATATATCCACCATTTGCCGCCTTGTTATTTCAGGTGTTCGGACTATTTTCATTGCAAACGGCTGGTGCAATTTGGGCTTTCCTAAATCTATTAATGTGGTTGATGTTAGTTTATGTGTTGCGTGAAGTTTTTCGTTTTACGAACATCCCTGAAAAATTAATAAATCGCTCATTGCTTCTTGCATTTTTACTTTCATTTCGTTATTTCTGGTATCATTTGATGTTCATGCAAATGAATGTTTTGGTTTTGCTATTAAGCATGTGGGGTTTGCTATTTTTTCTAAGGAAAAATAATGCTGCATCCATTGCCTGTTTGGTTATTGCAACGGGAATTAAAGTTTTACCTATTATTTTCTTGATGTGGATACTTTCTAAAATGAAAATTAAATATTGGTTGACTGCACTTTTATGCGCATTAATTTTAATTGTTTTGCCTATCATTTGGCGTGGTTTGCATATGGGGATTCAAGATTTAAACGATTATTACGTAAGTTTTTTAGAGCCATTTCAACAGGGGAGAGTAGAGCCGAAACTTCAGAATTATGCATTGTCTGCCGCTATTTACAAATGGTTTGTCCCATTAAGTATTTCTTCACCTTATTTTTCGCCGATTATGCAATTGAACCCTCAATTGGTTGGATTAATTTATAAAGTTATTTTAATTGTATTTGTTTTATTATTTCTTTTCGTTCTAGCGTATTCTCGATTTATTGTCAAGAAAGTTTCCCTGAATGAACTTGGATTTATTTTACTCTTTACTCATTTAATTTCTGGAATTACATGGGAATATCATCTTGTTTCTTTATTGGTTGTTTATGCAATTTATTTCTCGAACGAAAATGCTGAACGGCAATCTTGGAAAAGAATTGGGCATTATTTCCTGCTGTTTTTTATGATTTTTAATGCCATTGTGGGAATGGATACTGTTGGGAAACAAGCGTATTACATGGCTTGCGGATACAGTTTTTTGACTTTGTTAATGTTTGTTCTTTTGATTGTTGATGTGCGTAAATTATTCATTACTTCTGATGAGAAATCCTATTTTATTCAAGGATAATCTGCATATTGCATAGTATAAAATTCTATAAAATGAAAAAGATATTCTTCCTTATCATCGCTATTGCTTGCTTTTCTTCCTGCAAGAAATGTTACGATTGCACTAAGAAATGTGGAACCTGTCAATTAGGAACAATTGTAGTTGCCGGTTGTGATGGAGACGCAAATTTGAATGGTTCTTCGGTTGATACCTGGAAAGTATTTTTAGAAGCTCAAGGATATACATGTTCATACAATAATGTAACAGAGGAAGCCTGTGGTTCGGATTCGAAATCGAGCAAAGAATCGAATAACTACGAATGCGTTTCCAACTAATTATAGTGCATTTGGAATTTAAACCTTGCTTATTTTAAAACGACAAATCGATTTCGTTTAATCTTTTGTTGCGAATAATATTCAATAAAATAAATTCCTGATTCCCAAGCAGAAACATTCAATTGAATGGAATTAGAATTTACAAACTTTTGATACATTATTTCCCTTCCATCCAAATCGATGATGCGCATATTATCGATTGTTTCAGAATATTGAATGTGTAGAATATTGTTTGTTGGATTTGGGTAAATTTTTACGTTTTCATTCAATGAACTAATTCCCAAAGGAGCATCAATAATTATATTGATATACGCTGTATCCGAACAAAGTCCATTGCTTGACACACAACTTACCGTGTAATCACCTTCCACATAAAAGTTATGTGTTGGATTTTGTTCTTCGGATGTAGGACTGTCGTCATTAAAATCCCAATAATAAGAATTTGCTCCCACTGCATTTGCTGTAAAATCAACAATGGTATTCGGATAGGCCAATACTTCAGCGGATGCTGTTATATCCAATGAAATCGGAACCAAGTAAGTGATTTGGAAATCTTGAATATAGCTAGTGTTATCTGAGAAATTGAAACGAATTTGATAATTACCTGCACTTATATTTCCGAATGAAAAGTTCGATAAATCGCTGCTCGAGGCGATCGTTGTTCCTTGCTGGTTTATGATAGAAACAATTGTTCCAGCTGCAGTCGATGAAGAAATAGAAACATTTCCAACAGTATTCGAACAGGTTGCATCTTGGATTTCAATGTTCGCATTCAAAGAATTGAAGTTGTATAAACTTTGCGCTCGGTCGGCAGCAACTTGCAAAGCAGCTAAATTATTTGCAGCTAAAAGAACAAAGCTCATGGTGATGGAATCGCCGGCTGCTAGGTTAAATGCCCCGGTTCCAATTAAATTGGCAACATCTCCAATAGCCGCATTGTTTCGTGTTTGACTACCAGAAAGTGTGGCAAATTTTTCTGAATTGCTAAATCCATCAATCAAGTTTA
>JBBALS010000186.1:1346-4718 GCA_040402915.1 Flavobacteriales bacterium | reverse complement strand
CAATATACAAGTGAACACAAGTATTACTTGTCTGGGTGTGGATGCAGATAAAACCCAAATTAATGTTTCCCGATTGCATGTCGACTTAGGACAATTTCCGATTGATGCACGCATTCATGTTAGTTCACCCGTTTCCGATCCAGAAATCGATGCTTCCGTTAAAGGTCGTGTTGATTTGAGTTCGCTAAAAGACTTAATTCCACTTGAAGCGGGAACTCGGATGAATGGAATAGTTTCGGCGGATGTAAATATGAAAGGGCGCATGTCGTCGATTGATAAAGGACAATACGAGCAATTTTCCGCAACAGGAACTGCAGCATTGGAGCGTTTTCAGTATGCATCCAAAGACCTTCCTCAAGAAGTCATGATAAGCAAAGCAGCATTGACATTCAATCCGAAATCGGCAGAGTTGAGCCAGTTTGATATGATGATTGGTAAAAGCGATGTGCATGCAAGTGGAAGTTTAGAAAACTACATTGCATATGTGATGCGCAATCAAGCAATCAAAGGGAATTTGAATTTGAGCAGTCGTTTCTTGGATGCAAATCCATTTATGACAACCGAAACAGCAAGTACAACAAATTCAAGTTCGTCTCAACCAGCCGATGTTGCAGGTTACATTCGGGTTCCTTCCAATATTGATTTCACGATAAAAGCAAACCTGCAAACTTTGCTATACGACAATATGCGTTTGGAACAAGTGAACGGAACAATGTTGGTGCGCAATGAAGAAGTGAAATTGGAAGGATTGAAAATGAACACCCTTGGAGGTTCAATAATTATGGGCGGTTTATATGAAACACGCAGCGAAACTGGACCTTCGGTGGCATTTCAATTTGACATGAACGCATTGAATGTTAAGGAAACAGCCAAGACATTTTCAACAGTGAAACAATTGGCTCCCATCGCAGAACACACCATTGGAACGGTTTCGGTTAGCGGATTTAATTTCTCATGCAAAGCAGATAAAGCCTTCAATCCCGATATGAAAACGGTGAATGGAAGCGGAACTTTGAAGACTTCTGCGCTCGAAATTGAAGGATTTGAGATGATTAAGAAAATTGCCACTGCATTGAAAATGGATAAACTCAAGAAATGGAAAATGGAGCCGTTTCAAGCATCATTCACCATTGAAAAAGGCAATGTAACGGTGAAGCCATTCAAAACAAGAGTAGGCAACTACACCGCCGAAATTGGTGGGCAGAACGGATTAGATAAAAGCATCAATTATGCAATTAATTTGGAAATTCCACGTGCCGAATTTGGTGGAGCTGCAAACGGGATATTAAATGGAATGCTTGCAAAAGCAAGTAAAAACGGGATAAAAGCTGAATTAGGGGATGTAATTCCAATTGCGATTAAGGTAACTGGAACGTTCGCCGATCCGAAAGTAAGCACCGACATTCGGAATCAGGCCAACAATGCAATGAACGATTTGAAGAAACAAGCCGAACAGCGTTTGAAAGAAGAAGCCGAACGGCAGAAGAAAGAATTGCTGGACAAAGCTAATGCGGAGAAAGATCGCTTGAAGAAGGAAGCTGAAAATAGAATCAATCAAGAAAAAGACAAATTGAAATCGGAAGCAGAAAAAGCGAAAGCCGAAGCCGAACGAAGAGCAAAGGAAGAGGCTGAAAAGGCGAAGAAGAAAGCTGCCGAAGAAGCAAAAAAAGGGTTAAATAATTTTCTTAAAGGCAAGTAAAAGGTGATTGTAAAAAAGCTCCTGACTTTTCAATTCATTGTTTTATTCTGTGTGAGTTTAAGTGCACAGGATAAAGAAGATTTATGTCCTGTTTCTGATAATAAGAAGGCGCGTAAACTATACGAGAAAGCCTTAAATGTTGCGCGAACAAATAAGAATGAAGCAAGGGCTTTGCTTACAGAAGCTCTCGAATTGGATCCTGACTTTGCACGAGCCAACTATGTTCTTGCTGACATACTTATTAAAAGTAAGAAGAACTCGGAAGCAGAGCCCTACTTAAAAAAATGCGCAGCTATTTGCCCTGATTTAGATCCTTTGGTATTTTACAAATTAGGAAGTATTCAATTTGCGGCTAAAAATTACCGAGATGCACAAAATAGTCTCAGTAAGTTTTTAGATTCAAAAGCAGGGAAGGAAAAGGAACGAAGCGATGCGCGAGAACAACTGTTGGCTTCCACTTTTTTTGTGGAAGGATTTGCGAAACCGGTTCCATTTAATCCGAAACCATTAAACTCGATTTCGACCGAAGCGGATGAATATTTGCCGATTATTACAGCCGATAATAAACGAGCTTATTTTACCAGACGCACATTCGAGAAGGATAAATTTACCGGAGGAATTAATACAGAAGTTAAATCGGTAGAGCGTTTCAGTTGGAGCAATGTTATGGGCGATACTGCTTTTGAAGCAGGTCAGCCGATGCCACCTCCATTTAATAAAAATGCCAACGAAGGTGGTGCAAGTCTCTCTGCCGATAATCGTACTTTGTTTTATACCATCTGCAAAAAAGAGGGTGCCGAATTACTCAATTGCGATTTATGGTATTCGGTTTTTGGAAAGGATTCTTGGTCGGAAATTAAAAATGCAGGAGTTTCTATAAACGGAAAAAACACCTGGGATTCTCAACCTTCCCTTTCGGCAGATGGAAAAATACTTTATTTTGCAAGCAATCGTCCCGGTGGAATTGGAGAATTAGATATCTGGAAATCGGTAAAAGATAAAGACGGAAATTGGGGTGCACCCGAAAATCTAGGACCTGAAATTAATACCACCGCAAGTGAGAAATCTCCCTTTTTTCATTCCGACGGTCAAACTCTTTACTTCTCGTCAACGGGTCATTTGGGTTATGGTAGCTATGATATTTTCTTTGCCAAACTCGATAAAGAAACAGGCTGGCAAGCTCCTAAAAATATTGGTTATCCGATAAATTCAGAGAAAGACGATTTGGGTTTCTTTGTGAGCACCGATGGAAAAACTGGCTACTTTGCATCAGATAAATTAAAAGGTTTGGGCGGTTGGGATGTTTATGCATTTGACCTTTACAAAGAAGCAAGACCTGAGCGCGTTTTCTTTTTAAGTGGAGAATTGAAAGATGAAAACAATGAAATTGTAACCGATGCCCGCGTTGAAATTCAAAACGTTCGAACCAAAGAAATTACTACGATTGATGTAGATACTTTGACTGGGAAATATGTTGCTGTGATGGCCTTTAACGAAGATCATATTGTTACTGTGAAGCAACAAGGCAAAGCCTTTTCGAGTGAATACCTTTCAGTAGCTGACTCATCACTCAATAAACCGAAAAAGATGGACATGCAGGTGGATGAGATTAAAGTAGGGAAAGCTTATAAAATCAACAACTTAAGTTTTGGGGTGAATTCAGCAGACTTTTC
>JBBALS010000186.1:0-1246 GCA_040402915.1 Flavobacteriales bacterium | reverse complement strand
GTAATTGTCCATTCGTAATTCGTAATTAAAAATTTGTAATTCGTAATTAAACAGTCGTAATTGACCATTCGTAATTCGTAATTGTCAATTTGTAATTAATTTTCAATTTTCCATACAATGATCGACCGATCATCACTGCCGGAAATTAAGTAGTTATTGTAGTTTGTCCAATACAATGAATTCACAGAATTTACATGTCCTTGGTTGAATTCATTGTCGATGCGAATGAGAAATTCAAGATTCTCAGAATCCCAGATTTTTATTGTTTTATCCCGGCTTGCCGTCGCAAATAGTTTCCCATCGGGATGAAAAGCGATGGAGTAAATGGCATAATTGTGTGCTGGAATTTGTTTGTGGAGTTTATAATCATTTTCCAAATCCCAAATATTCAAATGCGCATCACGTGAGCCACTCAACAACCATCGTCCGTTAGGGTGGAAGCAAACCGTATTTACCGACATGGCATGTGCCTGCCATTCGTGCTTCAATTCAAGTGTATTGCTGTCAAAAATTCGGATGCTATTATCACCACAAGCAAGTGCAATGGAAGCATGTACTTTTGAATAATCGACGGCTCTGATTTTTGCTTCACACAATGCCATCGATTTAATGGAGTGAAAGTTCTGCACATCCCAACAAATAACATTACCATCGCCACCGCAGCTGATAATATGTTGTTGTTCTGCATTCCATAACAAGGAGAAAACTCCTTTCGTATGCCCCAATAAATAACGCACTTCTGCACGTTTTTCTAAATCAATGACATGAATTCCACCCTGATCGTTTCCAACCAAAAGCAAATTAAATTCATCAATTAAACAGGTGCAATAAATAACTCCAGGAGTTCGAGCCAATACATGTTCGGGTTTTAATTCATCGAGCGACCACTCAACAACCATTCGATCGCTTCATGCAGAAAGGAAATGATTGTTTGATTTTCCATTGTTTATAGTATACACAGCGCCATCATGCCCTTTCAAATGCGCTACTTTCTGAACATCAACTTTCATCCTGCAATTTATTCAAATAAGAAATACCCTTTTTATTTTCATTCTCTTTTAACATAATAAACTTAGCGTTAAAAATGATTGTCATTTTGTCACCTTTTCTTAGTGGCATATCCTTTGAAAACGGCTCGGGTTCTTAAAAACGTAATTGTATGTCAACCGGAAAAATCAATGTAAATACCGAAAACATTTTCCCCATTATTAAGAAATTTTTGTATTCCGATCACGAAATTTTCCTT
>JBBALS010000185.1:0-4725 GCA_040402915.1 Flavobacteriales bacterium | reverse complement strand
TGCAACAAGAAGCAGCACCCGATTCCTTTGATGTAAAAACGATTCGTCAAGCAATCACTTCCTCCGATGGTAACTCGTTGGTGTTTAATGCCGTTGGTTATTTGTGGCAAAAGTCCTTGCCCAATGGAAAACCAATGCGACTTATAAAATCAGAACGTTTCGAGTTTGAACCGAGCTTTTCGCCCGACGGACAAACAATCGCTTATGTAACTTGGAGCGATACTGCCATGGGGACAATCTGTTTGTATGATTTGAAAACTCAACAGAGTAAAACTGTTACAAGTTCGAAAGGGATATACAGAACACCACAGTTTTCGCCCGATGGAAAGATGCTCGTATTTTTGAAAGAAGAAGGTAACGATCATCAAGGTTTTGCATACTGCACAGAACCAGGAATGTATGTGATGACCTTGCAGAATGGAGCTATGCAAAAATTAGCAACCGATGGAGAAAATCCAAGATTCTCTGCCGATGGAAAGCGTATCTTTTTTCAAACGGGTGGATATCTTTTTGGTGGCTTGGAGAAAGCATACAAGAGTGTCGATTTGAATGGATTTGATGAACGAACTCATTACACATCGATCTATGCAAATTATTTCATGCCCAGTCCCGATAACAAATGGTTGGCATTTACCGAACTCTTTAAAGTCTATCTAACACCCTTTATTCAAACAGGAAAAGCACTCGATATAAGTAATGGAACAAGCGCTTATCCTGTGAAATTAGTTTCACAAGAAGCTGGAATCAATGTTCATTGGAGTAATGGAAGCGATAAACTTCACTGGACATTAGGTGATACATATTTCAGCACCGATGTAAAATCGTGGTTTAACCTTCAGGAAAAAGCCGAAGCGCCTAAGCCGGTAAGTTCAGGCATTTCTATCGGTTTAAGAATGAAGCATCAAAAACCCAATGCAAAATATGCCTATGTCAATGCACGAATTGTAACAATGAAAGATAGTTCTGTGATTGAAAATGCTACATTGATAACCGAAGGAAATCGCATTTTACAGCTGGGGAAATCAATTGATGTAAAAGTGCCAAGTGATGTGCAAGTAATTGATTGCTCAGGAAAGACCATTATTCCAGGTTTGATTGATGTGCATGCGCATTTAGGTACATTTCGTTATGGATTAAGTCCACAACAACAATGGTCATATTTTGCAAATCTGGCTTTCGGAGTAACCACTACACACGATCCTTCATCGAACACGGAAATGGTTTTTTCGCAAAGCGAGATGGTGAAAGCGGGTATCATGACAGGTCCGCGTATTTTCTCAACAGGTATTATTTTATATGGTGCCGATGGCGATTTTAGAGCACAGATTAACAACATCGATGATGCTCGTTTTGCTTTGAAACGAACCAAGGCCTTTGGAGCTTTCAGTGTGAAAAGTTATAATCAACCCCGAAGAAACCAACGCCAGCAGGTAATTGCTGCGGCTCGTGAACTTAATATGGAAGTGGTTCCAGAAGGAGGTTCACATTTCTTTCACAACATGAGTATGATTCTCGACGGGCATACAGGCGTTGAACACAACATTCCCGTTGCCGATATTTATGATGATGTGGTGAAATTATGGAGCAATTCCAAAACGGGATACACTCCTACATTGATTGTGAGTTATGGAGCCGTAAATGGTGAATATTATTACTATCACAAAGATAATGTATGGGAAAACAAGCGCTTGATGAACTTTACTCCTCGTGCTTTGATTGATTCTCGTGCGCGTTATCGTACAGCAGTTCCCGAAGAAGAATATGATAACGGACATATTCAAGTTTCACGTTCATGTAAAAAATTAGCGGATGCAGGTGTGAAAGTAAATTTGGGTGCTCACGGACAAATTCAAGGTCTTGGAGCACATTGGGAATTGAAGATGCTTGCTGCTGGTGGAATGAGTAATTATCAAGCCTTAAAATGTGCAACAGTAAATGGTGCGTATTATATTGGAATGGAAAAGGATCTCGGAACACTGGAAACAGGAAAACTTGCCGATTTTGTTGTATTAGATACTAATCCCTTGGATGATATCAACAACATAGGAAGCATCAAATACACGGTGGCAAATGGAAATCCGTATGATGCAATGACAATGGACCTGTTGAATGCAAAGAAACGAATGCCGTTCTACTTCGAACAGCTTCATGGTAACAACGATTTTCAATGGCACGATGAAACTCATGGCTTCCATGGTCAAAATTGCGGCTGCCGAAAATAAGGTTGTCTAAAATACCTAATTGGATGTTTTGTAGGTATAGTTTGTTTTTCCTCAAAGAATAAAATAATCAACTCCATGATAAAAAATGCTCCTTCAATCGGGAGCATTTTTTATTTAAGTCTCTTGTAATTAGAAAAGAAAATTGTTTAAATAAATGATAATCAATTATATAGATATCGTAGTTATTAACACTATCTAGTTCATTGCTTTTTGAAATGGGCTTGATTAACAGCCTATTACTGCATCTATCTTCGTCAGCATGATACGGTTGTTCGGATTACTTAGTTGCCTATTGGCCTTGTTTCTTCTACCCTTGAACCTACGTTTGTTTTCGGATGCGATGGGAATGTCATCTAATGAATCTCTTTCTGGCTCATGTTCGGGCGGTTGGATTCTCTTTGTCATTCTATCGTTTACTACTTTACTTTCGGCTTATGCTGGAGTTAAAGTAATTCGTAGAGCTTAAGATAAGGATTAATTAGAGAATTTGATTGAATTCCATAGTTGAATGATTGCCAAGTATGCTCTCATACATGAGTGCTATTGAATTCGTTTTTTATTAATTTTTTATGAAATCAAAATACGACTTAATTATTTTAAGCATATATTTGCATCATGAATTTTAGGTTGTTTCGATCTTCTTTACTCCTTCTTTCAATCTTGTTGATTTCTAATAATTGGGTTAATGCTAATTCAATTACAGGTTTCTCATACAATGCTTCAAAGCAATTTGAAAATTCTCATTCCAATAAACAGGAGAAAGTATGCATACCATTTGAATTAACCGAAGACAATGAGGTTAACGGATGTCGCAAGCGTTTTTCATCAACTGATCAAACAATCATTTATTCAGTTGAGATTTTTAGTTCTAATAAAAAAATATCGCTCTTTTATTACAACTACTCATCAGGTTTTATACAAGCCATTCCAAATTGGCTGATAAATAGGGTAATTCTTATTTGATTATTTTGTCTAACAATCATAGTTAGATATTCTGCTATTCTCTTAATCCAAGAGATTTAATAGCCTTAATTCCTTTTTCCTTATTCAATTAATTGAACAATCAATAGTCGAAAGTCGACCGTATTGACTGTAATGTCAATTAAGTTTTTAATTAACTTTTAAATATATGAACACATCTGTTAATAGTTCCAAATCTATTTTTGATTCTTTAAAACACTATTGGAAATCCGATCTTCTTTCTGGATTCTTAGTATCACTGATTGCTCTTCCTCTCTGTCTTGGAATTGCGGGAGCATCTAATTTCCCCCCCATTATGGGTGTTTTAACTGCCATTGTGGGTGGTTTGGTTGTAGCTTTTTTTGCGGGTTCTGAACTTACTATTAAAGGACCTGCTGCCGGACTTATTGTTATTTGTGCTGGAGCTGTTGAAGAACTTGGAGATGCTGGAGAAAAACTCGGTATTACTTTAGGTTATTCTCCCGAGGCACTCATTAAAGCCGCCGCAGAAATGAAAATGCCTGTTGAACAATTTTTAGGATGGCACCTCACACTCGGTGTCGTTTTAGTAGCTGGGTTACTTCAAATCATTCTTGGTAAATTAAAGGTAGCCAGTCTTGCCGATTTCTTCCCGCTTTCTGCCGTTCACGGAATGCTTGCAGCCATTGGAATCATTATAATGTCGAAGCAATTGCACCTTGCTTTGGGAACAGCCCCTTCACTCATCAAAGGAAAAGATCCTGTTGAATTGTTGATCATGCTTCCAGAAAGCTTCATGCATATGAATTCACACATTGCCATTATTGGAGCAGTGAGTTTGATTATCCTTTTTGGATGGAAGTTTTTAGGAAAAACATTTGCTAAAATACCACCAGCTTTAGTTGTTCTGATTGTTGCAGTTTTGTTAGGTCAGTATTTCAACCTTAGCGGCGAAACATACAAAGACCTTAAACCACTTGTAAATCCTGGTGAATTCAAAATTAATTACAATGTAGATTTTACAGGTTTAATGAATTCTGGTTTAATAGCCATTTCACTTAAGTATCTAATGATGTTCACGTTAATTGGTACTCTTGAATCGCTTCTCACTGGAAAAGCAATCGATTTGCTAGATCCAGAGAAAAAGAAATCTGATCTTAGTAAAGATATCACTGCTGTTGGAATTGGAAATTCGATTTCTGGTTTATTGGGTGGTTTACCCATGATTTCGGAAGTTGCTCGTAGTTCTGCAAACATTAATAATGGAGGAAAAAGTCGTTGGGCGAATTTTTTCCATGCAATTTTCTTATTGCTTTTTGTAGTTGCTCTTGTACCATTAATAAAAATGGTTCCTGTTACTGCGCTTTCTGCAATGCTTATATTTGTTGGTTTTCGATTGGCTTCACCCAAAGAATTCCAACATGTTTTCCGCGTTGGAAAAGAACAATTACTCATCTTCGTTTCGACCATCGTTGCAACGCTTTTAACCGATTTACTTATCGGAATAGCTGCTGGTATTGCAGTGAAATTCATCATTCATTTAATCAATGGAGTGCCTGCTTCA
>JBBALS010000184.1:0-4736 GCA_040402915.1 Flavobacteriales bacterium | reverse complement strand
TACATACAGCGACGTGGTTCGTGTTCAAGGAGAAATTATTTCTACACCAATTGACAATTCTGCAATAAACACATCAGAATAAAAAAACCTGTAACCCTATTACAATGTATTCGTATCTTCAAAATGATGCGAATAATGTGTTATAATTTATACTAAACGCAATCGAAAATTCTGTACATGAAAAGAAAATTACATTTTCGTACAAAGAATACATTAAAACTAAGTAATCGATTAAGACTCGTTTATTCGGGTGTGATTTTATCTGTATTATTTGTTTCAGGTTGGCTTATATACCTGAACTTCACAAAGCCGAAAGAAGGTTATGCAAGTGATCAATCTCCACTATTAGATTTTAGCTGGAAAAGAAAAATTCAATTCGCAGATCAATTAATTAATGCGGATGAGATCATAACTGAATTCCCATTATTAATTCACATACGTGATTCTGAATTTCGTTCCATAAAATATGGCGGTAAAGTTATTCATCCCAATGGCTATGATATTCGATTTACCAAGTCAGACGAAAAAACAGTACTTCCCTCTCAAATAGATAGCTACAACCCACTAACAGGCGAATTAGCAGTTTGGGTTTTGTTGGATACCTTATCGGCCAAGAGCAATAAGGATTTAACCATTTTTTACAGTAATGCAACAATCCGATCGGAACTTCCTTCTATTTTATGGAATGGAATATACCGAGGAATATGGCACATGAATAACTTGCATGCCTCAAATAATCGCAAGTTTAATGCTACCTCATTTGGAACCAATGAATATGAAGGAAAAATTGGAAAAGCAAGACTGTTCGAATCTTCACGCAACGATGCAGCCTATTTTCCAAGTTCAAATGATTTTAATTTAACAAACAATTTTAGTTTTTCTGCTTGGATTAAGTTAAACGAATTAGGACGCGAACAAGTTGTTATTTCTAACGAGGACGGCATTTCTGGAGGTTATAAATTCTTTATTTCGAAAAACAACAAATTGGATATCGAATTTATTGATGCTTCTGGAAAACATATTTCAATTTCTCAATCATCCAAAGGAATTACTTTAGAAAAAGATAAATGGTATTTTATTTCAGGAGTTTATTCAATGAAAGAAAGTAGTTTAATTACCTATTTAAATGGGCAATTAGACCGTAAATTATCCATCATTGAATCGCCAGGAAGCTCAAGTTCCTGCCTACAAATTGGACGCGAGTTAAACAACAATCAATCATATTTTAATGGAATAATCGATGAGATTCGGATTTCTGCTGAAGTATTTAATGAATCGAGATTTGCAGCAGAATATAAAAACCAATCCTTGAGTGAGAAACTTTTCAAGGTATTCAATTCAGAAAAAATTGAACTGAGCACACTTTCACTAAAGCGCAACAAAGCTGGAATAAATGAACTCAATGCTCTTGAAACTTCCAATCAAGAAATTGCCAATAATTTACATGCAAAGAAATTGTATTTATCCAATCAAACTCCTGGAACGTTGACTTCGAGCATCGAAGCGTTACAATCGCGAATGGATTATATTCGACGAGTTTCAAACGAAAACTCGCATTAAATTGTTAGTTCTAAAACGTATCAAGTGTGCATTATGTTTGACTTTTTATTATATAAATCAATCATATTAGTTTCATCAGTTAATAACTAATCCAAAATTCTCTCAAAATAAATTTAGGCGGTTTAATTAATTTTTAAAATACATTTCATCGTGATATGAAGATGCTTCGCTTAAAAGAAATCTCTGCATTTTTAAACTCTAACAAGTAGCTTCCTGCCGATTGTTCAGATAGATCAATCTTCCAATGATTTTCACCCTGTTCGCATCGTGCATTCTTATTTGACCAAACAATTGCACCTGCAGCATTGTATATAATGAGGTCTGCGTTTCCAAAACGCACTAGAGAAACTTCCAGTGTAATAATACCACTAGAAGGATTGGGAAGAATACGAACATTATCAATTAATTCTGTTGATTCTATATTAGTAATGCCGATAAAACTTGACGTTGAATCAACACATCCATTTGCATCGGTAATAATAGCCGAATAACTACCTTCACAAAGTTGGTTTAATGAAAAAGTAGTGGAATTCTGAACATCATTCCACAGGATGGAATAACCTGCCGTTCCTCCATAATTAGATACGACAATAGCACCATCACAAATAGACTCAGAAGTTACGTTGACAATATCTACGGTAGTAGATAATGGCAATGGTTCTTGTATATCAATCATTCCTTGGATAGCACATCCATTTGTATCCCTTATCGAAAATGAATGAGATCCAGCAAAAAGCGAATCGGGATTTTGGCCAAACCAATCTATTACATATCCACCAACTCCGCCAGAAGCAAGTAAAGTTACAGATCCATTCTGTTCTCCGAAACAACGCGCATTGGAAGTTGTAGACGTATACATTATCGGCGGGGCTGAAAAGAGAGTAATGGTAGTATCAAGATCAATCATCTGAAGAGCATTTGTAATGACCAAGTGATAATTCCCACTTGCTAAACCATCATAAATTCCAGAACCAATAATATTATTTAGCCTAATTTCAAATGGTTGATTTCCTCCTTCGATGGATACATGGATTGATCCACTTAACGAACCTGAACATGCCGGCACGACACTTTCAATTGCTAAGACGGGCTCATAATAAACGAAGGATACAAATGTAGAATCGTCTGCCATCAAAGGTGCAGACTCAACATTCCCTGCACTGTCAACAGCGATGGTATAAAAGGAATACCATGAATTATTTAACCCGGTAAAATGGGCCGTTGTGCCATGATAATGATCTAACCATAATTGAAATTCCCCATTGTTTTCTTTGGAGTAAATCTGATAATGTTCCACACCCGAAATTTGCGGATCGGAACCTGTCCAAGTCACATCAAAACCTGGTTGAAAAATTGCATTAGGCAAATTAACAACCTGGCTTACAGGTGCCACTAGATCGATGGTGTTTGTATAAGTATTGGTTACAATAGGATTGTTGTAGTCGAAAATAATAGTAGCCGAATTCTGAATATTGTCGCCAGTTTGAAGAGTATTGAGTGGGTCGATATTGTAATGAACAAATCCTTGCCCACGTCCAGTTGAGTCGTTAGGATCCAAAAATCCAACAAAAGGATCTTCGGTCAACTGCATCGTTGATGGATCAAGTGAATTGGATTGCCATATCGCGACTCCAGTTTGAAGATTTAACTCTCCCGTGACACTTACAATTAGGTCTTTTTCAGGACGCAGATCTATAAGAAGATTCAGATGTGAACGATCTATCGCAGTATTGATGCTATAATGCTTACCAAAGCCAATTCCTCCAAATCGGAACGTAGATAAATCGAAAGAGTTAAGATCTAGTGAATCGATCACAAGAACTTGCTGGGCAGCTGCCGTTGCCGAATCAACATTTTCAAAATAGATGGCGTAGTTGAAATCGTGGGAGAGATTCTGGTAGGTAAGGGGCCCAACTTTTTCGTTCGGGTCGAATGAATTGACCTTGCTAGTTGGCTTTGTAACTGGTTTTTTAGGTTTCAATGCTTCGAGACAATTGTATGTGGTGATTCCAATGTTGACAGCATTGATGGCTTCTTTCACAACAATTTTCGTCAGTTTATAAGCCGCAAACGCAGGAACTAAGTCAGCACAACCGCTCACCGCACCTGCTATACTCCACAGCGTCGATCCTATGCCTGCTTGGTTGTTGAGATATTGTTCAATTTGGGTTCCTGTTTCATAGGCTCCTGCAAGACAGCCAATACCAGGCAATGAAGTTTGAGCAACATCAAGCACTTCTCCCGCTAATTGATCAAGCATTCCGGTGACGCATGAAGATACATTTTCATTGATTGGTGATTGATAATGTGGCGTTGTTGAATACGCCAGAAACTCAAGGTCATTCGAGGAAATATTCGTGATTGAAAAACTGAGCGTTCCAATTTCGCCTGGAGAGATGACTGGAATATACAGTGGGAAGACGAGAAACTGCCCCTCTTCTCCGAACAATCCATCAGAAGCAAAAAAGGTTGGAACAGAATCGATGAGCGTTTGCGCATAACTACCTACAGGAGGTGCAATGTTGAAATTGGTATTAATATGAATGAGCGTATCTCCTTTGATGATCAACCAAATTGGAACTCCTTTGGCATCGACGTTACCATCGTTACCATAGGTAACTAGGAAATTAAACGGCCGTCCATTGCGCCAAACATTTCGTCCAACAATATCAACCCATACATCTGGAGTAATTCCCTCAATAACAGTAAATGACTGAGGATAAAATTTAATAGTACCATCAGCTAGCGAAAGTTGAATATCGTATTGCCCCAATGCAACACCCGTTAGATCCCATGCAACCAAGACTGAAAGTTGATCTAAAGCAGGATAAAATGAGGTTGCAACAATACTTGGAAATCCTTCGCGTATAAGCGTTGCTGTTGTTACTGGAGATTGAAAAAAGTCGCGAACTGTTACATTAACCACGTTGATATTTCCGCCTTCATTGGGCTCAATATTGCTCGCCCAAACTGGAACATCACTAATAACGCGTGACGTACCATTTATTAATACACCGTCGTGCTGACTTGCCGTTGCATCGAGCACTTCTACTGAGCATCCTTCATTGAATGTATAATAAGCAACAAGATTGGCTTCATTTCCAACCAATGTTGTTTGAACTTGACCTAGAACTTCTTGGGAAGTCAATACACGATCCCAGATTTTGACTTCATCA
>JBBALS010000183.1:0-4745 GCA_040402915.1 Flavobacteriales bacterium | reverse complement strand
CATGAGCAATGCCATCAAAAGCAATGCACGTCTTTGGTTTTTGTTCTTCATTAAATTCCGAAGTACATTGGCTGGATTGGGACGATTAGAACTACTTTGAATATGCTCATTCAACGTGGGAATAAATCGAAGAATTAACAGCGCGATGACTAATCCAACGCCCGCAATAAAAAGGAAAGGCGCGTGCCAGTTGTAAATACTTGCTAAATAATTCCCAAAGGGCACTCCGAATACCGAAGCCAA
Source organism: Flavobacteriales bacterium (assembly GCA_040402915.1). Taxonomy (GTDB): domain Bacteria; phylum Bacteroidota; class Bacteroidia; order M30B66; family M30B66; genus CALQRR01. The sequence continues at coordinate 4,502 of JBBALS010000183.1, read as the reverse complement.
AGAAAAACCGGCTGTTACAAAACCCATCGCAGCTCCGCGTCTTTGATTTGGAACAACATCCCCAACAATAGAAAGAATGAGCGAACCCAAAATACCACCAAATGCCCCAGTAAATATTCGTGCCGCAAGCATAAAGTAATAATCGGGGGCAAAAGCACAGGCAAGTGTTCCGAGTAGAAAACCAAAATAGCAGGCTATAAGCAACTTTTTTCTGTCAAAATGATCTACAAAAAAAGCTCCCGCAAACCCTACAATTCCTGCTGTAATGGTGTATGCAGAAACAATAAAGCCAAATTGTTGAGGCTGAATAGAAAATAGCTTCATCAACTGATTTCCCAAAGGCATAATAATCATAAAGTCCATCACATGGGTGAACTGAATCAAGGCCAATGTGAATAGTATGGTATACTCTTTACGATTCATAAATTTTTAATGATATCCTATAATCGAAGTATGAAATGAAATCGAATTCTTAGCCAAGCAATTGATAGATGGCAAATGCCGAGAGCCAAGCCAAAACTCCCATGTAGATGGTTTGAGCTGCGGCCCATTTCCAACTTCCTGTTTCCCGAATCACCACCGCAATGGTACTCATGCATTGCATGGCAAAGGCATAAAAAAGGATAAGGGCAAACGAACTAGCAAGCGTAAACAAAGGCAATCCGGTTCGGTCGTTTGTATCGTTTAGCATGCGTTGCCGTAAGGTTGTGTTTTTGTCGTCATCTCCGCTAGCGCCGTATATGGTAGCCATTGTTCCAACAAATACTTCACGAGCAGCAAAAGAAGTAACGAGTGCAATTCCAATTTTCCAATCGAAGCCCAATGGTGCAATGGCGGGCTCGATGGCATGACCTAAAATACCTGCATAGGAGTTTCGTAGTTTCTCAGCCGACAATGCACTTGCAGCTTGTTCGGCACCAAGTTTTTGAATCATTACAGGATCATTGTATGTTTTTTCCAAACGTTCAAATCGATCGCTTGGACCATAGGATGAAAGTGCCCATAATAAAATGGAAATGGCAATGATCACTTTACCTGCATCTCGAATAAAAACCAATACCTTTTCGCCCATAGTATGAGCAACAACACTCCACTGCGGCATGCGGTAAACAGGTAATTCCATAATGAAATAGCTGCGTTCACGCGATTTGATAACCCATTTTAGTATAAGTGCTGTTCCTAACGCGGCAACAAATCCAATCAGATACAAGCCCATCATTATTAAGCCCTTGATATTGAAAATACCTATATAACGATCGGGAACTGCAATTGAAATTAATAAGGTATACACGGGCAATCGTGCCGAGCAACTCATGAGGGGTGTTACCAAAATGGTAATGAGTCGTTCTTTCCAATTTTTGATAGTCCGCGCCGACATAATTGCCGGAACAGCACATGCAACGCCACTAATTAAAGGAATAACAGATTTCCCATTGATGCCAAATCTTCGCATGAGTCGGTCCATGATAAAACTCACACGGGCCATGTATCCTGAATCTTCGAGAATAGCGATGAAAGCAAACAGAATAGCAATTTGCGGGATGAACATAAAAATCCCCCCTAATCCTGGGAGTATTCCTTGGGCAAATAAGTCGTTGAGTTTACCAGCAGGAAGATTGTCGGCAATCCAAGAGCCTGAATATTGAAATAAGCCATCAATCAAATCCATTGGCATTTCGGCCCAGGAAAAGATGGCTTGAAATAGCAAAAATAAAATGCCTAAAAATATTCCGAAACCCCAAACAGGATGAGTAAAAACATCATCGAGTTTCATCGAGAATTTTAAGGCGCGGGTGATGGTTACTTGTGCCAAACAATTATCCAAAATGGTTTGAATCATTCCATAGCGACGAAGTGACTCTTCACTTTGCAAACCAAATGGATTGAGATTTTGTTCAGCCAGTATAGCACGTAAATCAGGAAGTTTTCTCTCCGATTGCAACAAATCATAATTGGCTGCTGTCAAATAGGCCTCATATCCGTGGCGAATTCCTGTGCTTTTTTGAAGCATTTCAACCAATCCAGGATGCGTCTCGGATGGATTGTCGAAGATTTTATTTGAACCTATCTGCTCCTGAAACAGAGCGGTTTTCAATTCGGTAATTCCTTTTTTATCGCGCGCATTCACCGGAATAACGGGAATACCAAGTTCCGCAGCTAGACGAACAGTATCTAATTTCAGGTGACTTCGCTCCAACAAATCAATCATGTTTACTGCTAAAACGGCAGGCAAGCCAAGGTCGATTACTTGCAAACAGAGCAAAAGCGAGCGTTTTAAATTGGAGGCATCCGCAACGATGATAACCTTATGTGGAGCATCTTCCGATTTATGATCTGTGAGTAGTTTGAACGTTTCTAATTCGTCGAGCGATTTTGGAAACAAGCAATACGTCCCCGGTAGATCAATAAATTTAACCGTTTTGCGGCTTTTGTCCTTGGGGTGAAACATGCGCACTTGCCCTGTTCGTTTCTCAACAGTTACGCCTGGAAAATTCCCCGTTTTTTGATGTAATCCAGTAAGAGCGTTGAAAAGCGTCGATTTCCCGCTGTTGGGATTTCCAACTAAAGCAATATTGATGATGGCCTCTTCCACGGTTTTTTTATAAGCAGTCTACCTGAACAGTAGTAGCTTCATGAATACGAATACTTATTAATGATCCCGAGCAAGCAAAAGCCAATGGATCTCCAAAGGGAGCTTTCCGAATCATGGTAATTTGGGTTCCAGGAATACAGCCAAGCTCAATCAACTTCAATGAAATTTCTTCATCAGAAAAACCCAAGATAATGGCGGATTCTCCAATAGGAACGTGAGAAAGATCGGTTTGCATTTACTTATTTAGAATGAATCTACGAACTGCGAAAATACAAATAACTCGAAACGTCCCTCAATTTATTTATGAAATTATATCAACTCGAAATGTGCCTTATCACTAAGTAACGCAACACGTTTTTGACGATGAACATCCGGACAATTGCATTTTTTCTTAAATAAGGAGCAGCCCGATAAACCCATCGATGCTATTAAAATTAAAATAAAAGCGGCCTTTCTCATACGTATGTAAAAGTAATATTTTTGACCAATGATTTGTAATTCATCAACGCTATATATCGGAAACGACTTTGATGAATTTTTATTTTCGATACAAACAATATCCTTTCTTAGATTTGCTCCATGCGTATATCAATAATTATCTCTCTTTTTCTTTTTGTCTGCTTTGCGAGTTCGGCTCAAACCGATAACATGGGTATTGGAACTTTAACGCCAGACTCAAGTGCCAGATTGGAGGTTTCGGCGAATAATAAAGGGTTTTTAACTCCCCGAATGACAAGCGCAGAGCGAAATGCTATTAGTAATCCAGCCGAAGGTTTATTGGTTTATGATACAAGCACGTCTTCATTTTGGTATTTTAAATCGGGCAACTGGACAGAACTCATTACTCAAATTCCACCAGTTCCATCCAATGTGCTTTTCAGTTCTTTAAATCAAACGGGTGTTGCAGGAATTGCAGAAGTAATTATGGGCACGTTTGTAATACCATCATCCACATTTTCTCAAGATGGAGAATTTATTGATGTGCATGCTTTCGGGGAAATGACAACCGACACTTCTATTATCCGACTAAAATTTGGTAGCAACTCAATCAGCTTTCCAGCAAATTCACAAGGCAAATGGGAGCTAAAAGCGCGTTTGTATCGAGTAGATATTTCCAATGCAAAATTTACGGGAACAATCTCACTCAATGGAACTTCGTTTACTGATGTTCAGTCTATTGCTCAAGATTTCTCAACAGCAATTCCATTCCAAATTACCGGACAACAGGTTCAGCCGGTTGTAAATGGAATTAGCTTGGAAGGATTTTCTATTTCGCGATTACAATAGTTTGTGCAACCTTAATTCAACTTGCAAAGCAACTGGAATTATGACTCTTGACATACTATTTTCTCTCGAAATTATTGAGACAATGGAAAATTACATAAGTAAAGTTAGACCGAAACCTGAAATAAGAAATCGATTAGACATTGCTTATGAAATCATCGGACAATCTATAATTTTAAATGAAGTTCGTCCTCGTTGGAATAATCCTGAAGAAATTTTTACCAGTGGCTATGCAAAAGCAACTTATGTAAAACAAAAAAATATTTGGAAGGTATTTTGGAAACGTGCTGACAATAAATGGCATGCTTACGAGCCACAACCAACTGTATTACAGCTTGATGAATTTTTAAAACTAGTAGATCAAGATAAATATGCTTGTTTCAAAGGTTAATGAGCGAACATCAGTGAAACATCCATTTCTCCCCAATTGGATTTAGAATTTTCCAATAATTGGTTAATTCTGCCAACGATTTGATCTGTAATTTCTAGTGAGAAAATATTGGTTAATGCCATGATTGTTCAAAGCGATGCATTAAGATTAATTTTCAGTGCGTAAAAGCGTACTATTTTTTTCAAAATCAAAAAGTGTGGTTCTTCTTAGTTGATACCAAGTAACCCAAAAATC
>JBBALS010000182.1:0-4773 GCA_040402915.1 Flavobacteriales bacterium | reverse complement strand
TTCATTTTCAATCGAAATTATTCCATTCTCGAAGACACCACACCTCAAGGCTTCGTGAAGCGTTTCAAAGCCACCACCGACCCATTCCAACAGTTCGCTCTATACAGCTTGGCCTCATACCATTGCGACAATGAACTCGTTCAACGATGGATTCAAAACGAAGCGATGTACGATTCTTTATTTGGAAAAGACTGGTCGAGGAATACCGCATACAAAGTCCTGAGCAATCAAGTGAGCAAAGCCATCAATTCCTTGAACAAGACACAATTTCTTTGGGCGATGGGTGAATTGTTGAAACGGTCTGATCATCCAGAATGGTACAAACCCAATCGGTACATGGAATGGTACAAGAAACGCGGCGAGTGGGGCAACTATGTGGCTACGTTCGATGAAATTGCAAAGAATAGCAGCCCAGTAGACTTAAATAGCACCGCATGGGAACTCTTTCAATTTTGCAACGAAACGGCCATTTTGACAAAAGCCGTTGAATATTCCACAATGAGCATCAATAAAAAACCTGAATGGAACTATTACGATACCCGTGCAAACCTTTTATACAAACTGGGTCGATTGAATGAGGCGCAAATCGATGCCAACACAGCCGTCAAATTGGGAAAAGTTGCAGGCGCGAACACCGCTGAAACCCAAGCATTGTTGTCGAAAATCAAGCTGGCCAATCAGAAAAAATAACCCAATTTTTCAAAGTAATAAACTCCGTCGTAAAATCAATACCCCGCAACCGAACAATCCGCTTAAAAACGTTAACATTTTGGCTTCGGGAGAGTGAAAAATTAAACTATGGAATTACTCACAAACTCACAACCTATTTATTCGCATTCTCCATTTGAGCAATAATCTTGTTCACCTCTGATTCCGTGGATTTTAATTTCGTTTGGCAAAAAGTGATCAGTTCAGACGCCCTCTTTACTTTCTCGGCCAATACATCTACAGAAACACTTTCGTTTTCGATGTCCTTCGCGATCGACGCCAATTCGATATAGGCTTCTTCATATGTTAAATTCTTTTCCATCGTATTTTGTTTTTTTCTTAACCGTTGTCGTTATTTGAGTATTTGCAAGTATAATTTCAATATCCTCGCCCACCAAAATAGTATCGGGATTACTTGTGATCTTGTTATTTGATTTCACAATGGCAAAACCCTTCTTGAGAATATTTTCAGGCGACATCATTTTTATTATCGATACGTAATGACCCAAATACCCTCTTTGGTTTTTGAGGTACAACGACTTGAACGTGCCGAGGTTGTTGATCGTATTTCTAATGTCGTTGATCCTGTTGTATAAGATAATTTTGGGTTTTGATACAATTTGAGACGACAAGCCGAGCAATTCATTTTTCCGGTTAAACAGGATCGACTTCGATGTATTGATTGTCACCTGATTTATTTGCACTAAACTGTCTTTGTATTTATTCAGAATATCTCTGGTGATATTCACAATTGTACTATTCACACTCAATAATATTTGAAATTGAGACGAAAACAGTTGCTGCGATTTGATTAGGATTGTCTTTTGAAACGACAAAATCTCATCTTCAAACGACTTGTTATGTGCGATGATGAAATCGGCGGCCTTAGTGGGTGTTTTCGTTTGCGTGTGAGCCATCAAATCGGTAATCGTTTCATTCTTTTGATGCCCTATGCCTGTGATTATCGGAATGGGAAATTTCGCAACAGCTCTACCAATATGATAATTATCGAATATCAAAAAATCAGTTTGAGCGCCACCGCCTCTGGTAATTACAACAGCATCGTAAGGAATGTTTGATTGGTATACTTCGATGAGTTTCGCCAAGAACTGATCCGCTTCTTATTCTGCATGCTCAAAGATAGCAAACTTTTATATCATAGTAAACAGATAACGCAAATCAACAACTAGCGCAGTTGAAATGGAATAATCGAACAAATTGACCCTCTCCGACGGACTCAAATTAACCTTACTAAAGAGCAAGAATATATTATACCCTTTTGGATTCGAAACCTGGGACCTATTAAAAAACGGTGAACATTCCCCACTCTATTTTGATTCTAATTGTGCGGTCAAAATAACCTGCTTTTACAGTTAGACTTTAAGGAAAGACATCGTAAATATCTTTACGGTGGACAAATCTCGCAAAAGTAACTTTATTTCCTTCGACAAAAACGCCAACACGGTAATCTGTGATTCTTACGCGGTACGCGGACTTGTGACCTTTTAATTTTTTGGTTTGATGAATCTCGTTAATATTTTTCGCAGACTCCACACTCACAATTAATTTTGCAAGATTATTCTTGACAGATTTCAAACTAATCTTATCAAGATCTTTATTGAACTTATCTAAAAACTCTACTTCCATTAAGACTTAAGTTTTGCCATGATTGTTTCACGACTAACTTTCTTTGACTTATTTACTGACTTCATCATTTTAGAAAGACCTAAGTCTTCTAAATCTTCTGCAGACATTGTTGCAGACGAAATACCGAGTTTTTTTAAAAGGTCAGACAAAAACCTATATTCGGTCTGACTTTTGGCGGTAATAACGATTCCTTTCATAAAACAAATATACAAAAAAATCGGCACCAGGCCGAACACAGGTTCTGCTAGGTAATGTCACACTATTTTTTCGTACTTTGGCCAATACATGGAATAATTGGACAAATTGACCCATGTTCGTCGGACTGAAATTGACCCCCTCAGTAGAGGCAAATCAATAATGGATAATAAGGAGTTAAACAATGGTAACATTGGGGATTATTGGATGTGAGTAGTTCCGACGCAGATGAGTCAGTTTGCAGCGACGAATGGGTTTATCGTCAGCGTTTTTTACAGACCCTTTTGGATTCGAAACCTGGGACCTAATGCAAACGCACTATCCTACTCAAAAATACCTCTTCACTTTAGGGGGTGCGGCGCGCGGGGGTCAATATGACCGGCTTTTACACTTGAACATGATTCCTGATTTTTAGGCTACGAAATTACATATCTTTTTTTAAACGAATTAATGCGACAGAACCAACTAGAGCGCATTTACTGCAAAGACAAATACGCAATTTGTGATTGTCGCAAAACCAGTAAATAGAAGCCCTTCGGTTGAATTTGTATTCTGTAGTTTTTTGAAGTAGTTTCGTATATAATCAAGTTAGTAATAATGCCAGAATAATACGACTGTAAAGAAAAAAACAGTTGTGAAACAGGGAAATATTTTGTAAATTCACCTTGTGAAAAAGTCAAAAGAAATACAACTCGATTTCGAGATTGACAAACTAACGAACTCAATTGAAAACGCTATTTCAGGAGAGGTTTTTGACACGCATATTAGTCAAATTTCAGAAACAAGGAAAATTAAAAAATCAGATTGGGTTTTTGAATGGCATTCAGAAATTAAATCCAATTCAAAATCTGTTTATTGTTTGACAACTCTAAACAATCACAAAATAATTCAAGGACTTATCAGCATAACTGACAAAGGAGACCATATTTTTATGGACTTGATTGAAAGTGCTAAATTCAACAAAGGAAAAAGTAAATTATACAAAGGTGTTGCAGGCAATCTAGTTGCGTTTGCTTGCAAAACTTCATTTGAAAAAGGATATGAAGGAATTGTATCGTTTATTGCAAAAACACAAATTATTGACCATTACACAGAAACATTGGGTGCAAAACTTTTTAGCGGAAACAGAATGTTTATTGACACCAAAGAAGCACAAATTTTAACAACAAAATATTTTAAAGATTTTAAGCTATGATAAATTTCAAAAAAATGGACGACAAAGAATTTGTTTTTATCAACAAAAACTTGAGCGAAAAAGACGACAAAGAATTTAGTGACTTTTTGAAGAAACGTAAGACAAGAAATTTGCTAACAAATGACAAAAAGAAATCTAAAGAACTTCAAAAATAAAGGCACTTCCGCTAACTGGAATAATCGGATAAATTGATCCCTCTTCGTCGGACTCAAATTGACCATACTACAAGACGAGAATACATAAGACCCTTTTGGATTCGAAACCTAGGACCTACTAATGGAATAATCAGACAAATTGACCCTCTAAGTCGGACTGAAATTAACCCCCTCAATAGAGTTAAATCATGATGCTGACTGCTGTGTTAATCCAAGAACAAATGGGACAATTTTGGAGGTTAGTGGTTCCGACGGGGATGAGTCAGTTTGCAGCGAAGAATAGGGTTTGTCGTCAGCGTTTTTATACCTTAGGGCTCTACCACTCTTATTTTACCACCTTCGCTAATTACAATTTGTTGACCCAAAGCCCTTTTCTTTTCAATTAATTTTTGAGAAGAAATTTTAATGGCGTTTTTAATTTTTTCCTTAAGAAGGTCTTTTTCTTCAGTCGTCATTATTTATTCTATAATTTTTTTACCGTATCTATTCTATTGATCATCAAACAACTGCAGCGTTTTTTCAATCACACCCTAATTTCACGCCAAAAAAAGCAAAGTTTTCCACAGAAACAAGAATCCCAAGCGGCTTCATTTGGCTTGAACCCAATAGTTGAACTCCCTCTCAAAACGTTGGGCAAAATCCATTAACTCATCAAAAGTGGGAACCTTGTTATAAATCATCACTGCGGTTCTTGAATAATCACTTCGCCAGTCAGCCAGATGTTCCTGGCTCGGAGCAACTCTCACACCCTTATCCAACATACCGTCATAATCGAGAGTATTATACCGAAAAAAGGTTTGGCGATGTTCAACAACTTTGTTTAATAACTCTCGGTTCAATTTGATTCTTTCGAATACCCCCGCTTTATAAAGT
>JBBALS010000181.1:0-4791 GCA_040402915.1 Flavobacteriales bacterium | reverse complement strand
GGATTGATTTTTTCACGGAAAAATGGAATTGGATATGTTCTCTGAGGGTAAATTCTTCAATCAAATCTAAATACGGAGCAGCAATACTTACATATTGATAAATATGCTCGGGTTCAATAATCGTGTTTTGATGTTTCCATTGAATTTCTCCAACAGAATGAATGATCGCTCCAGAGATAAGTTGAAGTAAAGTGGATTTCCCACTTCCATTGGCTCCTAAAAAAACACAAGTATCTTCATTTTGAATTTCGAACGATACTTTGTTGAATATCCAATTGAAGTTATACCTCTTACCTACCTCATTCAGTGATATTTCCATCTATTTGATGGTTGTTAATCTTCAAGTCCATATCCGCGAATAATTCCGCGTCTTGCTGCTTGAACAAACAGGATGATTTCGTCGCGTTCTGGACTCGCAGGAAGATCGGTTTCTATTTTCTGAATGGCTTTGGTTGTATTCAAACCACTTTGAAATAGAGTACGATAAATGTCCTGAACTTCACTTATCCGTTCGTTCGAAAAACCTCTTCTTCTTAGTCCAATCGAATTAATTCCAACATACGACATCGGCTCGCGAGCAGCTTTCACATACGGAGGAATATCCTTACGAACAAGAGATCCTCCCGAAACCATTACGTGTGCGCCAATATGAACAAATTGATGAATGGCTGTCATTCCACTAATGATCACATAATCTCCCACAACAACATGCCCTGCCATATTCACGGCATTGCCAATTATACAATAATCTCCAATGATACAATCGTGCGCTACGTGCGCATAAGCCATTATGTTGCAATGACTACCTACTACAGTTTTCATTCTGTCTGTGGTACCACGATTTACGGTAGCGCACTCTCGAATTGTTGTATAATCTCCAATTTCGGCAGTGGTAACTTCGCCATTAAACTTTAAGTCTTGTGGAATTGCTGAAATAACTGCCCCTGGAAAAATCTTGCAATTTTTACCAATACGCGCACCATCCATGATGGTAACGTTGGGACCAATCCAAGTCCCATCACCAATAATTACATCAGCATAAATGGTAACAAATGGACTAATTGTAACGCCCTCGCCTATTTGAGCGTCAGGATGAACGGAAGCTAATACTTGATTCATAGTTTAAGATTGGCAAATGTAGGGATTTGAGATTAATTACTCAATCCTTTCTCTTTGACAATCTGGGCCATCATTTCCGCTTCTGTAACAGGTTTGTTATTAACGTATGCAACACCTCTCATGTGGCAAATACCACGTCTAATTGGTGAGATGAGTTCCAATTTAAACACAAGCGTATCACCAGGAATTACTTTTTGCTTGAACTTGACATTGTCAATTTTCATAAAGTATGTCAAGTAATTCTCCGGATCAGGAACTGTATTTAACACCAAGATTCCACCGCATTGTGCCATTGCTTCAATGATAAGTACGCCAGGCATCACTGGATTTCCCGGAAAGTGACCACGGAAAAAATCTTCATTCATGGTCACATTTTTTACACCAACAACATGACTTTCACTCATTTCCATGATTTTATCAATCAATAAAAATGGTTGACGATGTGGAAGTATGCGTGTAATATCATTGATATTATATAATGGCGTTTGTGTTAAATCGTAAGCAGGCTGTTCGGTTTTACGAGCTTTCTCCGCTTTGATTAACTGCTTTATTTTACGGGCAAATTCAACATTGGCGGCATGTCCTGGGCGAGTTGCAATGATTGTCCCTTTTATTGGTCTCCCAATCAATGACAAATCTCCAACAACATCTAGTAGTTTGTGACGCGCGGCTTCGTTTTGATATTTTATCTCAACGTTATTTAATGTTCCTTCGTTTGTTACAATGAGATCAGATCTATTAAACAAACGAGAAAGTACAGATTGATCTTCAGAAGAAAGTTGACGATCTACATACACTATTGCATTACTTAAATCGCCACCTTTGATTAGGTTGTTTTCGAGCAACATTTTCAACTCGTGTAAAAACACAAATGTTCTGCAAGAAGCAACTTCATCTTTAAACTCCACAATACTATCCAATTGCGCGTGTTGAAAACCAAGAACGCGGCTATTGAAATCGATCATTACTTTTACTTTGAACGTATCGGAAGGGACTGCAATAATTTCCACATTCCGAGATGGATCGTTGTAAAAAACGTTCGTTTTTAATTCGTAATAAATTCGATCTGCTTCTAATTCAATGATTTCGGCTTGTTCTAGTGATTCAACAAAGAAGCGAGCACTTCCATCTAAGATGGGTACTTCTGGACCGTTAATCTCGATAAGTAAATTATCAATTTGAAGCCCGGCTGCAGCTGCTAATGCATGTTCTACCGTTGAAATACTGGCTCCATTCAAAGAGAGAGTGGTACCGCGGGAAGTATCTGAAACTAAATCAACATCGGCAGGAATTTCGGGTTGACCTTCCAAATCAATTCGTTTAAATCGAATACCAAAATCTGAAGGAGCGGGTAAAAATGTCATTTCAACTTGCACTCCTGTGTGCAATCCAACTCCTTTTAAGCTAGTAGCTTTCGCAATAGTTTGTTGTTTTTCAGCCATTGTTTTGCTTTTGAATTTCGTCCAGCTTTCGTTCGAGTTCCTCAATTTTATTAATGAGTTCGGGTAACTTTCGGAAACCTATGTATGATTTTTTATAATCTCCAATAAAAAATGCAGGAGAACCTTGAACGATTTCCCCTTCTTTAGTAATGCTAGCACCAATTCCAGATTGAGCAGCAATTTTCACACGATCGGCAATAATCAAATGGCCTACGATTCCTACTTGCCCTCCAATCATGCAAAAACGCCCGATTTTGGTAGAACCGGCAATTCCTGTTTGAGCAGCAATAACGGTATGTTCACCAATTTCTACATTGTGCGCTATTTGAATAAGGTTATCAAGTTTTACACCTTTCCGGATAATCGTTGATCCTAATGTTGCACGATCGATGGTCGTGTTTGAACCAATTTCAACATGATCTTCAATAATCACATTTCCAATTTGAGCAACTTTCATGTAATTTGAATCATCTTGGGGAGCGAATCCAAATCCATCTCCTCCAATAACTACCCCTGAATGAATCCTACATTCTTTCCCAATTTTACATTCTGAATAGACCTTTACTCCGGGAAACAACATGGAGTTATCGCCAATGCTTACATTATCGCCAATATAAACACCCGGGTAAAGCTTAACATTGTTGCCAATAATGGAATTCTCGCCGATGTAAACGAATGCTCCTATGTAAGGATTTTCTCCAATGCGAGCAGAAGCTGCAATGGTGTGAGGTTCTTCTCTGCCGGTTCTATTTTGACTTATCTTGTTATAGGTATCGAGCAAAAGCGCGAAACTTTTATAAGCATCCTTTACTCGAATAAGATTGGTATGAATCGGATTTTCAGGAACAAACGTTTCGCTTACAATGACCAATGAAGCTTTTGTCGTATAAATGAACTCTTCATATTTAGGATTTGCTAAAAATGTTAGAGAGCCTGGTTCACCTTCTTCTATTTTCGCAAGCCTGTTCACCTTTACAGAAGAATCACCTTCTATTGTTCCTTGCAAAAGATCTGCTATTTGCTGCGCTGTAAATTCCATTTTACTTAATTTATGGTATCAAATTCTTTGGGATAACAAAGAAAGTATTTTCGAATTGATTCGGAGTAAACCGATAAACGTAATTGATCAGATGCATCGCGTACATCGCGTATTGTACCGTTTTTCAATAATATATTTATCTTCTCTTCTCCAGATTTGTATGCACTGTTGGTTATTTCGCCGGTGAAAATATAATAAAATGTATCTTGTTCTGAATTACCTCTCAATTGCCATTGTGCTTTTAATGTTGCTATTTCAGATTCTTTAAATGGTTGATCGTCAATGCGTATTTTAAATAATTTTCGTTCTATCAGCCGTGTACTTAAATCTGAAAGTATACTATCAGAATGACTCATCCATTCTTTAGCGGCTGCAAATATATCATAATCATCCAAGTGAGAAAAATGCTCAATAAACTCTCCATCTAGATTTTCATTAAATGTGGAATTCGTCGAATTTAAAAAATATGCTAGTCCTTTGGTTGCAAATACTACTTCTCCATTCTGAACTATATATTTAGCACGTTTGAGCATATTTACCAATAAATTTTCGGCAGATAAAACCGTTTTATGCAAATACACTTGCCAATACATTAAGCGACGTGCCAACAGGAATTTTTCTATGCTGTAAATACCTTTTTCTTCAATTACTAGCTCTCCATTTACAACTTCCAACATTTTGATTATGCGATCAGAGCCAACTGTTCCCTCAGCCACTCCTGTATAGAAGCTATCTCTGTTGAGATAATCCAACCGATCAACATCCAATTGACTTGAAAGCAGTTGATGTAGAAATTTCTTGTGGTATGTATCAGTAAAAATAGCAATTGCCATCTCGAGCTTGCCTTCAAATTGGGTATTCAATTTGCGCATAAATAGCAATGACAACTCTTCATGATTTAGACCATTTACAATGGAATTCTCAAGCGCGTGAGAAAATGGTCCATGTCCAATATCATGCAATAAAATAGCAGCTTGAGCAGCAAAATTTTCCTCATCTGTGATTTCATGTCCTTTCGAACGCAAGCTCTCAATGGCCAAACTCATTAAATGCATAGCACCCATAGCATGATGAAAACGCGTGTGTTGAGCACCTGGATAAACATAATCAGTTAAGCCAAGTTGCCGGATTCTTCGCAATCGTTGAAACCAAGGGTGTTCAATGATATCGAAAAGCAACTCATATTGAATG
>JBBALS010000180.1:0-4800 GCA_040402915.1 Flavobacteriales bacterium | reverse complement strand
AAGGAGAAGTTCCACCACTTGCACTTACCGATGCGGAACCCAATCCACCAAAACATGCGGCATTGCTTGACGATGTTGTTGCAGCTAAAGCCGTTGGTTGTGAGATGACAATTGATTGTGTGAATGAACATCCCGAAGCATCGCTCATTATGACAGAATAATTACCAGCTATTAAATTTGATACTGAAGCGCCAGTATTTCCATTACTCCAAACGTATGTGTATGGAGCAGTTCCGGCCGTTGCATTGGCTATTGCTGTTCCTGTTGAATTACCAAAGCAAGCAACATTGGTTTTGCTAACTGTTCCAGTTAAGGATCCGGAACTTCCCACTGTTACTGTGGCTGTAGAACTACAACCTGATGTAGATGAAACAACTACCGAGTAATTTCCTGCAGTTAATCCAGTCGCTGTTTGTGTTGTTTGTCCATTTGACCATAAATAAGTAAACACTCCTGCAATGGCGGGTGTTGCTGTTGCTGTTCCGTTCGTTGCGCCGCAACTTGCATTGGTAGAACTTGTATTTAAGGTAAAGCCCGTCACATTTACTGGCTGAATGAGTGTATCGTAATAACAACCTAGGTTTAAGATGAGTTGAACTTGATACACACCCGTAGAAGAAAATGCATGCGATGCATTCAAAGTTGAAGAAGTATTGGAAGCACCCGAAGCAGGATCGTTAAAATTCCATTGAGCTCCAACAATTGCACTTGAAGCGGAAGCGCATGAATTTGAACTCGAATTTGCGGAAGGAGAGGTAAAACTTACATTCAAGCAATTAGCCGCATAGGCAAAAGGAAGAACTTCTGGACGCATATAGAAAGAAGCCATGTTTGGCAATCCCATCGTTGAACCTCTACCAGCTAAAGATACAGCTGCATTTACAAAGTTACAACCTGCACCATACGTATTCGGGTTATTAATAACTGAAAGACTTGTCGCATTTCGAGAAACGTACACTTTTCCATCGGGACCTAATTGCATCGAACCAATAAAAGGTCCTAAAACACCCACTACATATTTGGAAGCTTGAATGGTTGCGGCAATACCAGAACATAAATCGAATTGCACCAAACGTCCACCATTGGTTCCACCATAAGCAATTCGTCCATTGGGCGAAAACTCACATCCATAAGCACCTGTTTCGGTGGCAAGGGTAATGGCGTTACTAACTACTCCCGTTGAATTATTGAAGTCGTACAGTTCAAACTTATTAATTCCGCCTCCAGTAAGTCCATAATATCCTGCAAGAAGTTTATTCCCATCGGGATTCGATTTCAATTGGCCATAAGCAGATTGATTGATACCATTTATAACAGTCCCCGCGGAACTTGTTACAGAAGTAGTGTTTACTCCAGTTGGTGTTACTAACCAAGTGCGAAATCCATTGCTGCTCCAATCATGAGTAACAATCCATAAATCGCGATTATTACAGTGACGAACAGCCGTTAATTTTTCGGAAGATGGTGTTCGAAGTAGAACGTTTTTAGTTGCAGTTACAGCACCTAATCCACCAGCAAGACTCATGTTAACTTCCGAATAACGAATACCATTTGCACCTACATCGGCATCGGCAGTAAATATGTAATAGATGTTTGTACTAAGTGGCTTCTGAACAATAATAGCCGATTGGGTAGATGATGTATGTCCTAATAAACCTGAACCGTTCGACATAACTGCATGATTTCTATTCCAAACAGAGATTCCATTTGTATAGAACATGAGGTTTCCTGAAGCATCCGAGATTGAAGCGCAGCCTTCGGTTGTTGATAATTGACCATTGGTTAATGCAACTGGAGATCCACTTGCGAAAGACACACCCGCATTATTTCCAAAATACCAATTATTAAATCGAGAAGACTGTGCTTGAGAGATTTGAGCAATAGAAATGAAAGCGATTAACGCTACTATCAACCTCTCCCACTTTGCAATCTCCCTTAAGTTGAATAATGTAAAATTTGTTTTCATTGGCTCTCCGTTTCAAACTGTGATAAGTAGTTTGGTTTACGGGAGAGCGTCTGTCGGGTTTAACGTTTTAGCGACAGATAGACAATGATTATTACATGTGTAAGGAACAAAAGATGAGCTTTAATAAATGACTTATATGCGTTCTAAATCGGATAATGGAAGCCAACCTTCATTGCCGTCCGACAATTGAATTTTCACCCAATCACCTAATTCGTCGATGATATTTACCTTGGTTCCTGCGTGAATTACAAACAGGCTAGTTCCACTATCAACAGGAGAACTTTTAACGGGAACGCTCCCCGAAAAAACTATGGCTTGGTTATGATTTGTTTGTTGATTATACATCGAGATTCCTAAACTAAGAAACAAACAAGAGGCGATTAACATGAGTATGCCCGAATAAAATCCAAGTTTTCTTAATACAATTGATTTGCCTAAAACATAGAGAAAGAAACAAGCTGCACAAATCAACAAGGAAATAATAAATACGATCCCCCAAACATCAGCGGAAGCCATTTGTCGGATAGTAACAAACCAACGCTTGTAAAAAAGTTCCGGCACCGTTTCAATTTTATCTTCTATGCGTGAATTAGCCAGACTAATGTTGAAAAGAATATCCGCATCGTTTGGATTTAATTTCAATGCACGTTCGTAATTGAGAATTGCATTGGGATAATCGGTGAGTTTAAAATATGCATTCCCCAAATTGAAATACAATTCGGTATTACACACTTTGTTTTCGGATAGAATTTGTTCAAACTTTAAAACAGCTGATTTGTAATCACCCTGAATATATGATTTATCAGCGGCTTCGAACACCTGTTCTGGATTGGCTGAGAATACCAAACAACTTTGAATCAGAAACAAGAATAAAAAGAAATTCCTCATGACTTTAGGTAATTTTCGGTACGCGTTAATAATGCAATAGAATCCTTGTAAACTAGCTGCATTCCAGAATCTGCATCTGGAGCAAATCGAGAAAATTCGCACGCATCGAGCAGTCGAATCAATTCCGTTAAATCCGCTTCAGGCATTTTGCGTTCTTGCATGTATTGCGAAATAGTCGTTCGTGATAATTCAGCCGATGGGATTTGAAGTTTGTCGGATAAATAGCCATACAATGCAAAAAATACTTCATCGTAAAACGCATCTTTCTTATTTTCTTTAAGCAATTCTCCTGCACGTTTCATACGTTTTTGGGCAACACTTCCCGCACCTTTCATTCGGTATAATGAACTATTAGATGAGCGTTCTTTGTCGCGGCGACGCATTAACAAGAGCAAGATTAAACTCAATGGAGCGATGGAAGACAACAAAAAGAAAGCTCCCGAAAAGAGGAAAGGCGATTGATTAATTTCTTCTAATTCGCTAACACGTTTTTTATTGAATCTGATATCAGTAGCTAGTTGTTTAGGTGCGGTAGAATTACCTGAGCGTGCGCTAGATGTTTGATCTCCCGACGATTTTTCTACTTGAATGGCAATGCGTGCAACACTTACGGTTTGATAAGCTCGTTTGCTCGGTGAGAAATAGGAAAAGCTAAACGGTCCAATAAAATATTCGCCTCCAGCACGTGGAATGAGCAGGTATTCGAAAGTTCGTGTGCCAGACATGGAACCATCCGAAACACGAATGTTGTCTTTGGTTTGCGGGTCGTACGCTTCAAACTCCGATGGAAACGTGAGAACCGGAGCTTCTAATAATTTGATGTTTCCTTTACCTGTAATGGTAAATTTCAAATTAACAGGATCGCCCGAACGGACTTTTGTTTTATCTACTTCTGCATTAATCGAAAATTCACCAACAGCCCCTTTAAAATCTGCAGGTTTACCAGCATCGGGATGAGGTAAAATGGTTAATGTTTGATCTTGACTTTGAACCTTCACCTGCACATCACGGTAACCGCCTCCCATGAGCTGCTCAAAGATATTCTGCGATTGCACTTTTTCGCGAACATTACAGGTTGCATCCAATGAAGGAATCTCAAGTTTACCGCTTTTTTGAGGGAACAATAAAGTGCGCTTTAATTCGGCAGTGTAATATTGACTACCGTTATAGTTTTCCACTACCAGCTTGTCGTTATTGGTCATGGGAACATCTTCGGTATAAAAGCCATTGTATGTAGGCAATTTTAAATCTGAGAAACTGATTTGACCATATTTTGAGAATATTTTATAGGTAACAGTTACTTGTTCGCCCAAGTAAACGGATGATTTATTAAGAAATGCTTTGATAAATAATTTATCACCTGTATTGCTTGCAGTTGCTTGATTTCCCGATTGCCCCTTAGAGGAATTCTGAGATGTTTTTGGTGAATTGCCTTTTACCACCTCGATCGAAATTTCGTTGGATTTTACACGACCATTTGCCACGTTTAAAAGAGCAGGCTTGATTGTGAATTTGCCTTCTTTCTTGGCAGATAAAACATAATAATACGTGAGGCTTTGTGAAACCGCGCCATTAATAATTTGCATGCTCGAACTTTGATTCGGCCCCGAATACAAATTAAATGCACTTAAGTCGGGACCAGCAAAACCAGAAGCATTTACATTGACCGAATACGTTAGTTGAAATTGTTCACCAACAGCAACTTTATTCTTTGATAAAACACCACTAAAACGCACTTCCTGTCCAAAGTGAACTTGGGTAAAATGCATCAATAATACCAGAATCAATAAACGTTTCATATTCCTATTATTACCAATCTTTTCCGCTACCGGCTTGACCGTTTTTACTTGCTTTCTTATCCGTTTTCTTCCGCAATTCTTTCTCATCACGATTTAATGCATCTAACATGCGTTCGGCTTCTTCGCGATTGAGATTTTGTTTCTTCT
>JBBALS010000179.1:0-4823 GCA_040402915.1 Flavobacteriales bacterium | reverse complement strand
CCGAACTATGAAGTGTCAAAGCAAAACGCCGATTACTATTGGGGTATGGGTCTCACAGCCGAAGCCGTTGCAAAAGACTATAACGTAAATCGTCAAGATCAAGATGAATTTGCCTTTCATTCGCATCGTAAAGCAATAGCAGCCATTTCGGAAGGTCGTTTTAAAGACGATATTGTTCCTATTGAGGTGGAAGAGATTTTTCTCGACGAAAATGAAAAACGTAAAGTCAAAAGCTATTTGGTCGATACCGACGAAGGTCCACGAGCAGATACAGACATTGAAAAACTGGCTAAACTCAAGCCTGTTTTTGCATCCGATGGAGTTGTAACTGCAGGGAATTCTTCACAAACATCCGACGGAGCTGCATTTGTGCTCATGATGTCGGAACGTATGATGAAAGAATTGGGATTATCGCCTTGGGGAAGATTGGCTTCGTATGCTGTTGCTGCTTTAGAACCGCGCATTATGGGAGTTGGTCCAATTTACGCCATCCCCAAAGCACTTGAAAAGGCAGGAATGAAATTGCAGGATATCGAACTCATCGAATTGAATGAGGCATTCGCATCGCAATCCTTAGCTGTAATGCGTAATTTGGGAATTGATTCCGATCGCGTAAATGTGAACGGAGGAGCAATAGCTTTGGGCCATCCGTTGGGTTGTTCAGGTGCTAAATTAACAGTTCAATTGTTCAACGAAATGAAACGAAGAAATCAGAAATATGGTATGGTTACCATGTGTGTGGGAACAGGGCAGGGGGCAGCCGGAATTTTTGAACGTTTTTAATTATTAATTTGCTCTAATTATATCGATAAAATTATGGAATCATCTGAAAAATCACCATTAAAAGGCGGAGAATTTCTAATCCGTGAAAGTGCTGCATCTTCGATTTTTATTCCCGAAGAATGGAACGAAGAGCAACGTATGATTGCGCAATCGACGCAAGATTTTTTGGATTCTGAAGTACATCCTCATCTAGATCGCATCGATAAAATGGAGCCCGGACTCATGTCTTCACTTCTTGACAAAGCTGGAGCTCTCGGTTTAATGGGTGTTTCTGTTCCAGAAGAATACGGTGGATTTGGCAAAGACTTCAACACTTCGATGTTGGTTGCGGAAGTTGCTGGTGCAGGATTTTCCTTTGCTGTAGCGCTTTCGGCTCATACGGGAATTGGCACCTTGCCCATTTTGTATTATGGAAACGAAGCTCAAAAACAAAAGTACATTCCCAAACTAGCTTCCGGCGAATGGAAAGCCTCGTATTGTTTAACAGAACCAAGTTCTGGTTCAGATGCAAACAGCGGAAAAACCCATGCGAAATTGACGGACGACGGTAAGCATTACATCATCAATGGACAAAAAATGTGGATCACCAATGGCGGTTTTGCTGATGTTTTTACCGTTTTTGCTAAAATTGATGAGGACGAGAATCTGAGTGCATTTATTGTTGAACGAAATTTTCCTGGACTTTCTCTGAATGATGAAGAGAAGAAAATGGGAATCAAGGGCTCATCAACCGTTCAAGTTTTCTTTAACGATTGTAAAGTAC
This sequence comes from Flavobacteriales bacterium, assembly GCA_040402915.1. Taxonomy (GTDB): domain Bacteria; phylum Bacteroidota; class Bacteroidia; order M30B66; family M30B66; genus CALQRR01. The sequence continues at coordinate 3,277 of JBBALS010000179.1, read as the reverse complement.
CCTTAGAAAATCTCCTTTCGGATCGACAAAACGGATTTAAAATAGCCGTTAACATTTTAAATATAGGACGAATCAAATTAGCAGCTGCAGCGTTGGGTGGAAGCAAGCAATGCATTTCAACCGCAGTAAAATATGCCAACGAACGCGAGCAGTTTGGAAGAGCCATTTCGAAATACGGAGCAATACGTCACAAACTGGCTGAAATGTCGATTCGGGTGTATGCATGTGAATCTGCAACCTATCGCTTGGGACAGAATATAGATGATGCTTATGCTACCTTGGTTGAAGGTGGAATGGATCCGTTCAAAGCCAAATTGAAAAGTGTGGAGCAGTTTGCAGTTGAATGTGCGATATTAAAAGTACATGGTTCAGAAACCCTCGATTATGTGGTTGATGAAGGAGTTCAGATTTATGGAGGAATGGGTTACTCAGCTGAAGCTCCTATGGACAGAGCTTACCGTGATGCTCGAATTAACCGAATTTTTGAAGGCACCAACGAAATCAATCGCATGTTAACGGTTGATATGATGTTAAAACGTGCCATGAAGGGCGAACTCGATTTGATGGGCCCTGCAACCGCAGTAGCAGCAGAATTGATGGCCATTCCAGACTTTAGCGCTCAGGACGATTCATTATTCGCACCTGAAAAACGAATCATTGCCAATTTCAAAAAGGCAGTACTGATGGTTGCTGGATCGGCTGTTCAAAAACTCATGATGACACTAGCCAAAGAGCAGGAAATCTTGATGAACATTGCCGATATGATGATTGAATTGTACATCAGTGAATCGGTTTTGTTGCGTGCCGAAAAAGTTCATCAAACACTAGGAGAAGCTGAATCTGCATTGAAAATTGAAATGGCGCGTGTTTACTTGAATGATGCATCTGATCGAATTTACATCGCTGGCAAAAATGCATTGAACTCATTTGCTGAAGGCGACGAACTTAGAATGATGATGATGGGATTACGTCGATTTACCAAAGTCGGTCCATTAAACACCAAAGAACTGCGTCAGCATATTGCTCAAAAAGTGATCAATGAAAATAAATATTGTTTTTGATTGGAGTAATTAATAAGCTAATTCAATTTTGTAATATTAACAATATGTTAACGTATTTGCCTGTTTTATATTAAATCAAGATTGATTTTGAATGATTACTAAATTTAATCTAATCGATTGTTCATTGAACTCTAATTCAATCGTTGTAAGCAATTAGCTCTTTAAAAATTTGTTTTTATAAAATTTCTTCTTATCCTTGCCATGTCATTTTAGGATGACAGAAACAAAAAAAGTTAAGGTTAGGTTAATTTTTTTGTTGACCGGTTCCGCATAGCGGGACCGGTTTTTTTATGCTTTGATTTTACCAAGAACATTTTCTAAGCATTTCCACAATTGAGATGCAGTATAATCCCAAGAAAAGGCATCTTTCCGAATCAATCCTTTTTCTATTAGTTGCTTTTGAAGTTCTTTTGAATCAACAAGCATTTTCATCTTTTCGGCAATATCCGTTTCCTCGTAAGGATTAACCAACAAAGCAGCACCGCCTGCAACTTCGGGCATGGAAGTAACATTGGATGTTATTACAGGAGTTCCGCAAGAAAATGCCTCAATGATTGGAATACCAAATCCCTCAAAAATGGGTACAAAGGTTAAAGCAAAGGCTGCCGACAAAACCTTGTGAAGTTCGTAAGCCATTAAACGTCCTGCAAAATGAATATCATTCTTATTAACAAGCGATTGAAATGTTTCTTCGTGTGCATTGTCCCACCATTTTTTTTCTCCAACAATGAGCAAACGCATTTCCGAACCGGTTTGTGTTTTAAATTGCTCAAATGCACGCATTAAACGAACCAAGTTCTTTCGTGGAATAATTAATCCTACAAAAAGAAAATACGCTTTTCCATCGGTATAATTTAAACGCGTTTGTTCGTTTTCCGATTCCGATAATGGAACATAACGTGTATTGCAGCCATTCCAAGTGACATCAATTTTCGAAGCATCGATGCCGTATGTTTTAACGATATCCTGTTTGGTATATTCAGAAACCGTTGCAATCCGAGCCGCCTTTTGAGCATACTTCGGAAAAAATGTATTGTAATACCAACGAACGATCTTGGGCAATTGCTCTGGATTATGATGGAAGTTCAAATCATGTATCACTGCAATCTGAGGAACATTACTCAACAGAGATAATTGCCCATCGGTACTAACAAAAACATCGGCTTTGTATTTCTTAAGTAGCCGGGGAATTTGAAACTCAAACCAAGGAAAAAACAGAAAAATATGGCGCGTTGGTGGACCAGCATAAACGGCTTTCACATTGTTTCCGAATACAAATTCATCACTAAATGGCCTATCGAAAATGAACAGAAATTCATGTTCCGGGTGATTTTGAGAAATACGTTTTAGCGTTTCATAAGTAAACCAACCGATTCCTTCCAATTTGCCGGAAAGCAATAAACGGGTATTGACTGCAATTTTCAAGATGATATATTAACGTAAACTAAATTGAATGCCCGCAATAATCCGAGGTAATTCCGCGAAATTTTCAGGTTTGTAGAACATATCAGATAGTCTGTATTGACCATAAATGATCACTTTTTTGAATCCAAATCGAACTTGCGCTCCGTAATTCAATCGCTGAAAATATCCCAAGCCCGAACGGCGAGATCGTACAACAGAATTATCTAATAAATGGTATTTAGTAAAAAGCGTATGAGCAATAACAGCATCACCATAACCAGCCAAATCGATGTATTTTCCTAATGTATTTCCTCGTTTTCCATAATTCAAACGCAAATACAATCCCGCTTGGGCATTATTGAAAATCATGCGTTGCGAATCGTACAAGAATGAATCTGGTGTAGTTTTAACAAGATTTTGTTTCAATGCAAAATCATTAACATTATATGCTAAATCCCAACCCCAAGCAAAATGTTCAGCAAGGCGGCGCTTGTATCGAAATCCAAAACTAAACTGATCAACGCGCGGCTGTTTGACATGTGCACCTGTTTCTCCTGCATCTATGCACAAACCAAAACTCATAAATGGATGTACAAAGTGTTTGCGATTCGGACCTTTCACCGGCTCAATGGTATCAACCGCAGGTTTCATTTCTAAGATTTCTTCCTGAGCAAATACACTTACAGAAAGTATTAATAAACTAGCGAAAATGGAGTTGGATTTATTCATTGCTAAACGTTATTTCTTGCATATTGCCCATATAGGAAACCCGAAGTTTTGATCCTATTGGATAGGCGTTCACATTAAAACTC
>JBBALS010000178.1:3728-4824 GCA_040402915.1 Flavobacteriales bacterium | reverse complement strand
TTTCTACTAAAGTAAATGCAAGATAATAGAATGCGTAAACTAAAATAAAATGAACCGCGATGTTTGGCATTAAAAAACCAACTATAGTCATGGTCATTAAGTGAACAAACATTTTAATTGCCTGAACTCCCATAAATGCGTTAACGAAACGCTGAGGACGCCCCTCGGTCGATTTTAAAAGATAAAAATGGAGCAATACACTTAATACAACAAAAAACGTAATGGGTAAAAAAAGTGCAATGGGAGGAAGGTTGACGAATGAAAAATACGAAGCAAGTCCAGCAAGGGCGGCACAAAAAATACCGAGTGAAAGGGCCAGCCAAATAAACTTAGAAATGCTTTTCGACATTATTTATTGGATGTAGTTTTAAAAAGCCAATACATGGATGAGGCGATACCCAATAGGGCTCCGGAAAGTGTGAACAAAGGAAATTGAAAAGCACATTTCTTATCAGCCCAATTACCTAGAGCAGTTAAAACAAGAATTGCCCCCATCATTTGAAGTCCGAGTCCAGCGAAACGACCTATATCGTTAAGCTGTTTTTTCTTGGAGGGGTCTGTTTTCTTTTTGAGCACCATGTTTGGCGAAATCTTTCACAATGCCACCCATACTACAAGCTCCACTGAAGTTTGCACCGGGTTCAATTGCCAATTTATTTGTGCTGATATCGCCATTTAATTTAGCTGTTGCCTTTAAAGTAAGCTGTTCGGCAACGGTTACTTTTGCCTTAACTGTTCCAGAAATATCTGCATTTTGGCAGTTCAATTCGCCGTCTATACACCCACTTGGACCAACCACCACCTTGCCTTTTGCAATCAAGTTTCCGTTAAGTGTTCCGTCAATACGAATATTTCCATCGCAAACGATGTCGCCAGTAATTGTTGTGCCCGACAATATTTGATTTGTACCTGAAACACTCATTGAGTCGGACGATTTACCTTCTTTGCTATTAAACATGCGGAGATATGATTTTATATTAATTGCCAAATATAACAAGAAAATAGTTTGTAAACAGAATTTGAATTATTGATATACTCGCTTGTAAAAGTCTAGATATTCAGCCACTTTCCCATCTTTCATTAACGCGTTATAATT
>JBBALS010000178.1:0-3628 GCA_040402915.1 Flavobacteriales bacterium | reverse complement strand
CACATTTTCTACAATAACAACATAATAATGAAGCGTGTCGGCTTTGTAACTATACAAAGGAGCAATTACACTGTCTTTGGGAGCAATACCTTGAATTTTATTTAAACTGTTAAGCAATTCGGTAGCTTTTGATTTAACTGAATCGCTTGGAAAATTCTTAATTACCGATTGAAGACTTGTTTTAAACGCATCAACATCGCTTATATGTCCAATTGCCAATGCTTTTAACAATGCAAATTTAGGCGATAGTGCATTTCCTTGATAGCGAGTTTCGGAAGTTCTGCAGCGACTTACAACATCAACATATTGTTTTGCCTGATACAACAGGTAGGTTCCCTCGTAAAATTTACTTGCTTCAGATTTGCTGAGGTTTTCGTTTTTGAAAAATTCTGGATCGGTAATAATTTTGGCGTATTCGGAATTTGGATACTTTGAAAGTATTAGCTTTTTATATTCTTCGGCCTTTGGCGGTTCGGGGATGGCTAGGAATATCCGATAAAGTTGATAAAATAGGGTTGCTTCGTTTGAATTGTTTGGGTATTTCTCAATGAATTCCTCAAACGTTTCTGCCGCCTTTTTCAAGTCAGCCAATCGTTCTTTGTAAATTAATCCAAGATCGTAAAATGCTTCCATAACCGAATCGGCATAAGCCAAACGCATGGTGTCGTTTGTTGGAATTGCATCTTGTAGTTTCTTTCTTATAACAGCAATGCTATCTTCTCGTGTTGCTTTTTTACCCGTCTTTTTGGTTACGGTAGAAGTTGTGTCTTCGTCAGGATTATCGGCTACAGGAATAATTGCCTGCTTGTTTGATCGTCTCCAATTATCTTCAAATTTGCGATCTCCCCAAATTTTTCGGAACTCGGTAAATCCAAAACTCATCGTTGTGGTATTGTAGAAATACCAACTTCCATTTGCTGCTGTTCCAGGCGCACCGGTTGTGTTTCCTGGTGAAGATAAAGCCGCTTGACGTGCATCTTTTTCTTGTTGCTTAATGCGCGCCATTTGCTCTTTTTCGAAAATCTCGATGGCTTTTTTATCTAAATCTTCAGGACTTAATTTCCCCAATCTAAGCAAGCTATCGTATAATTCAATCTTTTGATATTTTCGAACAAGCTCAGCAAGACTGTTCCGCTTCTCTTCAATTTTTTTATAATCTGGAAATTCTTTCGAAAGCGATATTACGGTGCTATCATAATACGCAGCCGAATTTCTATAAGCACGTTGATCGAAATATATTTCCGCAATGGCCAAATACGACATTCCTTTTTGATTCTGGTTTGTGGTACTTACCTGAACCGAAGTTGAGTATTGCTCGATGGCCTTACTTTCTTTGCCTTCTTTCTCTTCCAATTCACCTAAGACATAATAAATCTGATCTTTAAAATCGATGTTCTTGGGGTCTTTCAACATTTTTGCAAGAAGCAAACGAATCTTTGTGCTGTTATTGTTTTCGGAATCGAAGCAACGCGCCATATTGATTCGCGCATAAAACGACATTTCATAAGTCGGACTGCATTTCAATACAGATGCAAATGAACTATTGGCGGATTTAAGTTCTTTTTTCTTTAGAAATAGTTGCCCCTGAATGAAAAGTAAACGAGCCCGGTTTTTTTTCTTTTTAACATACTTTAGGCTTTCACTAACCGATTCTAAGGCCTCTTGATATTTATTTTGTTTGAGGTAAAAGTCGGTGATTGAGGTATACAACGCTCCTTTGATATTATTGGGCGTTGTTTTGTCGTTTATTGATCGATCCAATGCAGCTTGTGCATCATCAAACATCCCCAATTCGCTGTATGCACGACATAGCCAAATATTCGCCCAGTGCTCAATAGGGTCTTTTTTATTATTTTTAACAGGTTCACGAGCTACATAAGCAAACATTTCTAGCGAAGCGTAATAATCGCGTTTGTAAAACATGCTCTTTCCAATCAGTAAGTAGCAGTCGTCGATGTACTTGCAATATTCTTTTCCTCGAATCATCATCGAGTGTCTACTAATAACAACAGATGCTTTTTTTACAGCTTTGTCGGTAAGTGGAATAATTGCTTTTGAGTTTTCAATGGTCCCAAATTCATAAACAGGAAGTACCTTAAAGTAATTGTCTATATGAGACGTTTGCAACATGGCCACACCTTCTTTAAGTGTTTCTTCGCCATTAAAATACCCGTTGTATTTTGAGGTGATATTGTGGAATGTTCGGTTTGCCCATTTGTTTTTTTTGGTGGAGCATCCTAGCATCAACAAAACCGTAGTTATGCTAATTAGGATTATATAGGTTTGCTTTATGGTATTTGTCCGGATCAAAGATTTCGAAGGTAACAGAGCATTAACTAATGGAGCGCAAAATTATTTTAATTTCTGCTATTTTAATTAACATTTGATACAATTTCAAACAATTCGAGTGAATTTTAGAACTTAGCAGCGCAAATGGAACCGATTTCAACAAGTAAGAGGAAAGAAATAATTCGGAAGCTTCGTCATAAATACCGCTTGGTTGTTATGAATGACGAGACTTTTGAAGAGAAGTATTCGCTCAAATTATCGCAACTGAATTTATTTACAGCACTCGGTTTATTGTCTATTGTCTTGGTTATACTAACCACTTTTGTAATTGCTTTTACTCCTCTTCGTGAATACATACCTGGTTATTCGAGCGATGTTGAAATGCGGAGAAATCTGCTTGTTTTAGCCGAAAAAGTCGATTCGCTCAAAACATCTTCCGAAGGAAAAGATGCGCTATTGCTTAACATTAAGCAAGTAATGAACGGGAACGTAACGTCTTCCGCAAGCAAGCCCAGAGATAATTCGAAGCCCGACATCAGTAAAGTAACACTTACACCATCGGAGCAAGAGGCGAAATTCAGGGACAAGGTGGAAGAGCAAGATCGATACAACTTAAATAATGCAATCAGCGATTCATACATGAGCGAGATTAGCAATTATTATTTTTTCACTCCCTTGAAAGGGAAAGTAACAACAAGTTTTAATCCCGCACTAAAGCACTATGGAATAGACGTGGTTGCTCCTAAAAACGAAGCTGTTAAATCAATCTTAGACGGCACCGTTATTTTTTCGGGCTGGACTATTGAGACCGGCCATGTTATTCAAATTCAACATGCCAATAATTTGGTATCCTTATATAAACACAATGCTGTTTTACTTAAGAAAGAAGGCGAGAAAGTGAAAGCTGGCGAGGCCATTGCCATTACAGGGAATTCAGGTGAGTTAAGCACGTCGCCGCATTTGCATTTCGAATTGTGGTATGATGGAAAACCCATTGATCCGCAAGAATTTATGGTGTTCTAAATTTCGGGGAGTATGAAAAAGGAAACTTTAAAGCATCTTAAAAAAATCACCCGCGAAACTTTGGGCCCCATTCCCCCTGTAAAAGTTGAGCCCTCTGAAAAAGCATATAAGCGGAAGTCAAAACATGTTAAAAAATCAGGTAAAGAGGAGTGATTTACAGCAATAGCCCAACATGCAACTTTGAATAGCCTCAAAGGCATTGAAGATTCCCAAAAATCTGAATGTGTTTGCGTTATTGTTTTTTCGACGAATTGTATTTCGGGGTTTTCAACAATTGTTCATTAACAAGTTTACTGCAAACATACTTTAGCGCTAT
>JBBALS010000177.1:0-4841 GCA_040402915.1 Flavobacteriales bacterium | reverse complement strand
GGAACCCCATAAAGTTGCCCAGTACTACCAGGCGGCCGATCTATATCTACATGCCGCTAAAGCAGATACTTTTCCCAATACGATCTTAGAGGCAATGGCTTGCGGTTTGCCTGTGATTGCTTCTAATGTTGGCGGTATTCCAGAGCAAGTAGTCGATGGCGTCACCGGATTCTTAGTGCCCCCAGGAAATCCAGAGCTCATCGTATTGGCAGTGCAATATCTTTTGGACAACCCAAGTATTGGTAGGGAATTTAGTCGCGCCGCAGTAGAACGTGTAAATGAACTGTTTACCCAAGAGAAAATGGTCGAGCAGTATGTGCAGTGGTATAGAGAAATTACTGGGTAGAAGAAATGCCAAAAGTATTACCGCACAGCCCATCTAAGTCATTACTTGTTTTACTGGGCATTGGCATAGTAATGACTGTGCTGATGAGCTTGATTTTACCCATGGCAACGATTGCAGACGAATTATTTCATCTAGCTCAAATTGCCCTTTTTAAAGCATCTAGTTATACGATTGTCCCCGCTTTAACAATGCCGCCAACGTATCATTTTGTAGTGGGAAAAATTGCCGGCATATTAGGCGTAGAAACTTTTTCTGGTATCCGCATGGTGAGTGCCGGTATTTCATTTGTAGCGGTACTTTTGGCGTGGGTCTACTTGCAGAATCAAAAGTCTACGTTTCCACTACTTCAATCGGCTCAATTACTCTTTTCCCCATTGCTTTGGCCGGTCTATTGGATTTTGTATACCGATATTCCTTCGTTAGTCACGACGATTTTGAGTCTGATTTTGTTAGTTAATCAGCGCTACCTACTCAGTGCCCTTGTTTGCCTAATAAGTCTTTGTTTTCGCCAGCATAATATTTTTTGGGTCTTACTTGTTTGGCTCATCGCTATGGATCAAACAGGGTGCTGGACAAGGCTATTAGAGGTCTTTAAAAATAGCGGTCAATCTTTATTCCAAAAGACCGCTGATGCTGCGCGCAAATGCTTGGCATCCACCGGGGTGTATTTGATTCCAATAGTCTGCTTCATGGGATTTATTTATTTCAACAAGGGTGTTGCCCTGGGCGATCGTCAGGCCCAACAATTTGGTGGCCTTTATCCACTGCAGATTTTTTCTTGCCTGTTTGTATTGGGACTCCTATTGCTGCCACTACATATCAGTAATATTCCCAAAATGTTGATGCTATTGAAAAAACACCTTTGGCTAATCCTATTGCTGGGCGCTTTATTTGTGCTGTATATGAAGACCTTCAAAATTGTGCATCTTCATAATTTCCCATCCGATTACTTTTTGCGTAATTGGCTCTTATATTTTCTCGATGGCCATTTTCGCTATAAAGTAGCAGCATTTGGTTTAATTGCCTTAGCTTTCCTATCTTTGATAGTCACACCTCTTCGAAGCAAGGAAAATTATTGGCTCTATGCAGTAACTATATTGGCCTTATTACCTGTTTCTCTGATTGAGCAGCGTTACTACATCGTGCCTTTTACATTGCTGATGTTATTTAGACAGCCTAAAAATTTTATTACCGAGCTTGCTCTATTGGTTTGGTTTGTGATCCTCAGTGCGGGCATCACTTATGGCATGGCCAGTATGCAATTTTTTATTTAATTTCAATGACTACTGCCAATCATGGCGGTTCAAAGTGAAGGGCCTGCAATCAAAGGGGCAGTAATAATTTTTTAGGTAGTACTTGTATTGAAATGATTGGCTTTGATTCTTTTGGTTTGTACATAGATACATCTATATTATCTATAATGAAAAATAGTTTTTAACTAATAAAGATGAAGTAAAACTTATGATTTTGGAGTATTGATTGTTCACTAGCCCGAAAAATGTGAGTCGATGGGAGCAAATGATTGCCATTGCTTTGGGGGTAATGGTCTTTATCGTCGTTGTGGGTCCGAGCACATTAAATCCACTGAATGAGCATTGGTTACTAGTTGGCGGTGATCCGACGCAGCACTATTTAGGATGGGTTTTTTTTCGTCATAGCGATTGGAGCTTTCCAATCGGTCTAAACCCTGCAAATGGGCTGGAATTTAGCAGCTCGATTGTGTTTAGCGACTCCATTCCCATTCTCGCCTTTTTCTTTAAACTCTTATCGCCAATCTTGCCTGAGCCATTTCAATACATGGGTTTTTGGCTTTTACTTTGTTTTATCTTGCAGGCTTACTTAGCTTGGAAATTAGTCGCCTTAATTAGCGCTTATTTTTGGGTGAGATTTTTTTCCACGATCTTATTTCTCTTTTCTCCCATTCTATTATTTCGCACGGATATGGAAAAGCCTCAAGTAGGGCACTTTTTTATCTTGGCGGCATTGCTGTTGAATTTGAAGAAAGATGTAAAAGGCAGATACTGGTGGTGGTTTGCATTACTCATCAGCGCACTATTAGTTAATTTTTATATCTTTGCGATGGTATTAGGCTTATATCTCGCCGACTTACTCGATCGCCTATTTATTTCTAAAACCCTAAAGTATCAAAGCGTATTAGCTCAGGTCCTTGGGTTGGCGGTCAGTATTGTATTGGTCCTTTGGCAAGCGGGATATTTTGCTGCGACATCAGCAGGGCAGTCGGGTTTTGGATTCTTTAAGTTAAATCTGTTGGGCCTAATCAATCCACTGGGATGGTCTTTTTTATTGCCTGATATTCCCATGCAAACGAGCTGGGCCGAAGGTTATATGTATCTTGGGCTTGGGGTAATTTTGGGCTTCCTATTGATATTGCCAGGATGCCTATCTTGGCCAAAGCAAATCGCCTTACGCGCTAAAGAGAGACCATTTTTCTATTGCATCATTTTAGGATTTTTTGTATTTTCAATTAGCAATCAAATTGGCATTGGGTCTTGGGAGTTTTCCTATCCCTTGCCTTCGGTCGTATTAAAAATTGCAGCCATATTACGAGCATCGGCTCGTATGTTTTGGCCGGTATATTATTTTTTATACCTTTTTCTGATTTACGAATTGTGCCGGCTGTATTCCAAGAAAGTAGCTGTTGCGATACTGGGGATACTTTGCCTGGCGCAAAGTGTTGATTTGTATGCAGGCTGGAAGATGAATCGTGCAGCAACGTCTAGCTTGGATCCAACTTTATATTCAAATCCGCTGCCCTCTCCTATTTGGGCGGATCTGATTAAGCAGTATCAGAATATTAAAATTGTCGCTCCTCGAGATCAGCTCATTCCCGATAATATGGCACGCTTTTTAGCGCAAGAATGGAAGCGTTTTGGACGCCTGGCCTCTCAATATGGTCTTGGGACTAATGCAACCTATTTAACTCGTGGAGAACAACCAGAATTGCGTTTGGCAGTTAATACGCAGCTACTCCAAGCGATACAAAACGGTATTTATGAACCCAGAACGCTATACGTCATTCCTGATAAAGAGCTTGGACGTGCTTGGTGCGGCATGCTAAACCAGCCCAATGCTGCTTTGATGCGCATTGATGGCTACAACATCTTGGCCCCAAATTTTATAAAGGATTCTCAGTTAGGGAAAGTGAACCCTGATCAAATGATTCGCCTGACATCGGGGCGTCCATCATTATCGCAAGCAATTGAGCTGGGCTATTTCGAAAAACGCGCAACACAATCTTCTTCTAATCCACATTTTGTTTTTTGTGAGGGCTGGAGTGATCCTGAGCCTTGGGGTGTTTGGTCAGATGGCAATGAAGCTAGACTGTATTTACCCCTTCCGGAGGGTAGACCAAAGCATTTAGTACTTCAATTCCAGGCTTTTGTATTTGATTCCCATCCCGAGCAATCCATCAATGTCAAAGTCAATGATCGTTTGCTTCCCAGTCTCTCAGTGAGGAGCGCTAAGGGCAATCGATTAGTCATCCCGCTAGATCAGGCAGACTGGAAAATGGGCTATGTTTTAGTGCAATTTGACTTTAAAAACCCCATTAGCCCAAAGCAGGCAAAACACAGTATTGATGATCGCCAGTTAGCAATTGGATTAGAATCGGCAGTATTCCAGCCTTAGCTTGAAGGATTCTTTTGCAAAATTCTCTTGCGCTTTTATGTCCCGTTTATAACGACTGGCAATCCTTTGCGATTTTAATTGAGCATTTAGATAGAGTGCTTGCTAGCACTTCTCTCAAGGTGGATGTTTTTGTTGTCGATGATGGCTCTACAGTTGACTTGAATCCGGATAGTATTCCTCCTGTCAAACATATCCGATCCATCGAATGCCTTTCTCTGCTAACAAATTTAGGTCATCAAAGAGCGATCGCCGTTGGCTTATGCGAAATTGAGCAGCGTCAAGCTTATGATGCTGTTTTGATAATGGATAGTGACGGAGAGGATCGCCCTGAAGATATCTTAAGTTTACTTAAAGCCCATCAGGAAAATCCTAAAGCAATTATCGTAGCGCAAAGGGTGGCTCGATCTGAAGGATTGTTTTTTAAAGTCTTTTATTTCTTTTACAAGAAAATCTTCCAATTTTTGACCGGTCAAGCAATTGATTTTGGTAATTTCTGCCTGATACCGGCAATGCAATTACGGCACATCAATGCCATGACAGAAACTTGGAATCACTTAGCGGCAACAATCGTACGCTCACGCATTCCTTTGATTAGAGTCCCTACTTCTAGGGCAAAGCGTTACGCGGGTAGTTCGTCGATGAATTTTATTGCGCTCGTCTTGCATGGCTTTGGAGGAATGTCGGTATTTATTGATGTGTTTTTGGTGCGCCTGGTGTTGATTTTGCTAGGGCTGGGCGTACTTGGGGTATTGATTGCTTTTGCTGTGTTATTCATGAAGCTCAGTCATCCTGAGGTGATTCCCTATTGGCTAAATTTTGTATTAGCTTTTGGGGCGATTTTACTTTC
>JBBALS010000176.1:0-4845 GCA_040402915.1 Flavobacteriales bacterium | reverse complement strand
AAGTAAACGCACCTAAATTTGTTTAGAATACAAGCTAAATCCCCAAACTTAGCAATTGATATTACTTGCTAGGTTTGAGGATTCATTTTAAAATTCAATCAAATCTCATGTTTCATCTCCGTTCCTTTGGTTCGGAAACGATGACTGAATTTCAAGAATGGACCCTCGATGAATCGGTAACTGAATGCTGACATAGAAATCGTACAAGCTAAACAAAGAACAATTTGTAATAGGAAAACCCATTTATTGTCAACTGTTGGTTGCAGCCCCAATGCTCTGAATGCGAAGAAAACACACCAGATTACAAAGATGTGCCAGATGTATAATCCATAAGAATATTTCCCCCAACGTGACAGGACTTTCAACTTCCCGAATTTGAAAAATGATTCGTCTGAATAATGTTGCTCGCCAATGATAAAAGCAAATATGAATGAAAACAATGCGGGTTCGATGGCTTCAACCCAATTCATTATTGGATAAAATTGAACACTGTGAGTTTCATCACGAATAATGACTAAAACCACCGCAGCTATGTAGGGAAGAACGATGGATTTACGTGGTAATTTTTTAAAGTAATTGCGAACGCTTTCATAATAAAATAGCCCATAAGCCAATAATGCACCCATAGTTATATCTGATAAAATACTAAAGGTGTGAAATCGAATCACACTAATTGCATGCGAGGTCATTAAATAAAATTGATACTGAACATCTTGAGAATGTGGTACTTTAGAATCACCTAATTGGTTCGCATTGTAAAAGTGTACAATGTCGTTCCATTGCATAAACCGAAAAAATGCTGTTCCTAAGGCCACACCAATTAATGAATATACCAAGAAACGTCGTGGAATAATGGCAATTAACAAAGGCCAGAAAATATAAAATTGCTCTTCTACAGAGATTGACCATAAAACACCTAAAACGGGACTTGGATAGGTGTTGTAAATCAAATCGAAATTCACCAAAAAGGAAAAGAAATAACCAAGATCAGCAAAGGGGATATAGGAGAATTCTGGTTTGAACGGATTGGCTTCGGGTTTTAAATGAAGAATGGCTGGAAGAACAATAAATCCAACAATAACCAACATAAAATACAAGGGCCAAATACGTAAAAAACGACGGGCGTAGAATTTTAAAATGTTGATTTTGCCTGTGTCCTCTCGCTCTTGTAACAACAAATTGGTAATTAAAAATCCACTTAACGTGAAAAAGAAATTCACACCTAAATCGCCATTCTGAACCAAAGAATCTTTGATAAAAACATACCATGGTTCTCCATTGTAATAAGTACCGAAAAACGTAACGTGTAAAACAAAGACAGAGAAAAATGCAAAGAAACGAAGCGTATCAAGGTGTTCAAAATAACGAAGTGGACGCATATATCAAGAGTTTGTGAAAGGAATTTCTTCAGAATTTAGCTGTTAAACCAAATTTTGTTGAGCGAATATATTGTTTCTGATCAAATTAAAAAATCCAAGAAATAAAAAAAGGAGCCCGAAGCTCCTTTCAATGTTTCATTAATGTTGTATTACAATCAACTGACTTGCTATGCGGGTTTTTCCAACAACTCGTAAGATGTAAACCCCATTCGATAACGTTTGTGAATCCAAGGTTTGCAAAGTCGATTGAATGTTCGTTTGCATTAGACGTTGTCCTGTAATGCTAAATAATTCGGCAATTGGACTATCATTCAAAAATGCTTCTGGAACACGAATTTGAATAAGATCATTTGCTGGATTTGGCATAACTTGAATGAGCATTTCATTCGGTATTTCAGAAACAAGAATAACGTTAGGTACACAGAAAGAAATGGAATCGGAATTGGTAAATTGACCTCCTGTTCCCAAAGAAACACCTGCAACATCTAACAACGTAAATGAACCATTGCCATTGAGACCTCCGCAGCAAATCCCATCTCCATAATCGTCGTTAATTACCAACTTATAACATCCATTAGGTAAACACAAATTCTTATTGGTGGTGCCTTGAGCAACAGAACCCAATGTTTGTTCCGCCATAATTGCATTGTTTGCAACATCAACAACATACCAAGAAGTTTCTTGGGGATAATTGTCTGATATTATTTGGAAATTGTATGCTGCTCCAATGCGATTATTTACCGCTATAGAAATAGAATTATTGTTTGCTTGCTCATCGGTTGTTCCATTTGCAGATACTACCGTTGCCGTAAAAATTTGATTGTTACCTGAGCCCATAGTTTGAGCAGGTAAAGAAATATCGGCAACTTGATTGAATGCTAATGTTCCTGTCCAATCGTAGGTTTGAATGGTAGAACCCGCAAACTGATATGTCAAAGAGAAACTCGTTAATGTGGTTGAGCCAGTATTACGAACTCGCACAAGTGGAGTAAATGAACTTTCATTACAATAATTTTCAACTGGAGAAACAATGGATTGCATACGAGCATCCAAGGCCAAAGACGGAACACTTGCCTCCAATCCGTTAACCGACATAGAATCTGAACCATTCGGATCTAACCAATCTTTCAATCGTGTTGCAGCAGAAGCTCCATCCCAAGATGTAACAAAGCGACCAAAGAAATCATTCACGTTATTGCTACACGTTGCGTCACCCCCAAAAAGTTGTCCAATGATTTGTTTGTTTTCATTGTATAATGGAGATCCAGATGATCCCGGTTCAGTCGTACCATCTTCCCAAGTTGGAATATTCCAACAATCGGCTCCACTCATCGTTCCTATTACTGTTGCATCATTATTAAAAGAAATCTTTTCTACATCACCATCGGGATGATGAATGCAAATGGCTTGAGCTGGTGGAACATCCTGACGCGACCATCCAGATAAAAAGGCAACATACTCGGCAGGAATTTCACTCGCTAATTCCACTAAAAAGAAATCTGAACAACCATTATTTGCTCTTAAAATACATCCTTGAACAATATCAGTTGTTGGTCCATCAGTTGTTGGAGTGCAGGTTGGACTCTTATAATTGAACAAAAAGATATCCGTTGTACCTGGTCCACAATGGTTGGCTGTTAAGATGTATGGAGTTCCATCGTGCAACGTATTATCTACAGCAGCACCCGAACAATATCGCGAATTATTAGAAGTTAACAAAACCACACTCGAACGGATTTGCTGTTCCCATGGATTTCCTTCGGGACAAACCACATTGTTGTTACAAGAACCCGACGTATTAAAATCTTTGAATGATTTATTGAAATCTCGGTAGCAATGAATTACATAACTTAAATGAATTAGACCTTGTCCTGCAACAGCAGCAGGTTCGGAATATTCCAAAATAATTTGATCGCCTTGAACAGGCATTGTCGCGAAATTACCCACTTTGTTTTCGTTGGCTTCTGTGAATGCTCCTATTATTTGAGAACCATCCAGGTTGTAGACAAACATTTTAGCTCCTTTGGGAACATCGTACTGATCGAAAATGAGGTTGATGTTTGTTGCTCCGTTCGATTTGATTAGCAATCTCCAAAGGCGTATTCCATTGGATAAAATGCTAGTCGTTCCATGCGTTGCTGGGGAAATATCAACCGGAACATCTTTTCCAAAACGTAAGGATTTTTCACCCTGTGCTTGCCAGTTCGCATCTTCAGCAAGTAATTCTTGGTTGTTGATTGGCGAAAGTTTAAATGATGCAGGTTCAGGCAATGACTCTTTTTTCCCTAATCCATAAGGAAAACCTCCAGAATTGGGTTGTGCTATGACTGAACAATAAGCAAGAATTGTAATGGATAAGAGGTATATTTTTTTCATTGGTTAATTACATTTAGGCAAATATAGATATTGGATTGAAATAATGATTAATCGCTAAACTCCTCAGCGAGAATTTCACGAAGCTGCTTAGGTGTTATATTGTTTTTTAACGCACCGTTTCTCGCAAGCGATATTTCACCGGTTTGTTCAGACACAACTATGGAAATGGCATCCGATTGTTCTGAAATCCCAACAGCGGAGCGATGTCGCAATCCCAATTGGAAAGGAAACAAGGTATTTTCGGTTAATGGCAATACACATTTTGCTGCTCGAATTCGATTATTGGAAATGATCACAGCGCCATCGTGTAAAGGATTATTTTTAAAGAAAATAGATTCCAAAATATTGGATGTTATCTCCGAATCGAGACGCTCGCCTGTGTTCGAAAAATACTTCAAATCCGACTTGCGTGTCAATACAATGAGCGCCCCCGTATGTTGTAAAGCCATCCTCTGGCAAGCCGTTACGATCGACTCGTAGTTTAAACTACCAAAAGCCGTTGAATTCAATCCAGAAAATCCTTTGTAATTCTCTTTGTTGAAAATTCCACGTGATCCAACCATCAATAAGAAACGTCTTAACTCTTGTTGAAAAACGATAATTAAAGCGATAAAACCGACACTGATAAATTGACCTAAAATGGTTGCTAACAAATGCATATTCAAGGCTTTCACCAAAATCCAAACGATATAAAGCAAAAGAATTCCGAAAAAAATATTCACTGCATTGGTCCCACGAACTATGTTATATAGCTGATACAACAGCAATGCAACAATAATGATATCAACAACATCAAGCCAGCGAAGGGTGATAAACAAGGGAATCATCGAAACCATAGTTGCAAATGTAAGCTGAATTGCTTTTAACAATCTAATGTGCTTGTACTTCGTTCAATTTATTAAGAATTCGAATTGCCTCCATAGCAGGTTTCACATCGTGTACACGCAAAATATTGGCTCCGTTTTGAAGAGCGATTGTATGCAAAATGCTACTTCCATTTAACGCCTCATCCGCATTGCAATCGAACAAACGTGTAATCATCGATTTTCGGGAAATTCCTATTAATAATGGCTTTTCCAAGATTGAAAAT
>JBBALS010000175.1:0-4847 GCA_040402915.1 Flavobacteriales bacterium | reverse complement strand
AACAGTACCACTCACTTCTAGTACTTTTCCTTTTGTATCTTGTCCAACATAAGTTGCATAGGCTTGTTGTTCGTTGGTCTCAAATGCTTTGTATAATACATCTGCATTGACTTTGATGCCCTCCATTTCGGTAACATCGTCAAAAGCTTTGTTCCACATCTTGTAGGCTACAAAAGCTCCAATACTTGCTGCTAATATAATAACGATTAATACTACTTTCAGTGTTTTTTTCATGGGATAGATTTTCAGCAAATGTAGAAGCTATTTCTAATCGACATCTTAATTAAATTAAAATATAAGTTTATACAAACAATGTCGTAGTCGTTTCGTTGGTATAGATGCAATGAATCCTCTGCCATGATGAATACTTGTATCATTACAAAAATTCGTCAATGGATTCAAGCAGTTCAATTAAATATCTAAATTGCATTCATGAAAATGCCTGTGAAAATTTCCACATTTTTTCTCTCCATTTTGCTTAGCGTAAGTTTAACTAGCTGTTATTACGACACCGAAGAAGAGCTTTATCCTGATTCTGGTTCGGTTGTCTGTGACACCACTTCTGTGAGTTATGCAACCGATATTGTTCCAATTATGAATTCAAAATGTAGTTATTCTGGATGTCATGCTAGTGTAAATGCTGCTGCAGGAATTGCATTAGAAACATACGTTGAAGTGCAATCATATTTAGATACAGATAAAGCGCGATTCCTCTCATCCATAACCTGGGACGGAAGTGTGAGTTTTCCGAAAAATATGCCCCAAGGAGCAAGTACAAAAATAAGTGATTGTAATATCAATACAATTATAGCTTGGATAAACGATGGCTATCCAAATAACTAGTAAATTTATTCGTTAACTAAATACTCAAAAAATAAAACGACCATGAAATTAAAATCCATTTTATTCTCAAGTTTGCTAATTACGGGAGCACTCACGGTATCGGCCCAAGATTTATTTCTTACGAAAACAGCCAAAGTAAATTTTGATTGTACGCCTGTAAATCCAGTAGAAAACATTGATGCTGTGAATAATGAAGCAACATCCTTTTTAAACAAAGCAACTGGCGAACTTGTATTTGCTGTCTTAGTGAAAAGTTTTCGATTCGAAAAAGCATTGATGGAAGAACATTTCAATGAAAACTATATGGAAAGCGGAAAATTCCCGAAAGCGGATTTCAAAGGTAAAATCAGTAATTTATCAGTAGTAAATTTTGCGAAAGATGGCGAGTATCCTGTGAAAGTTGCTGGTAATTTCACTTTGCACGGTATCACAAAACCAATCAATGTGGATGGAACGATTTCGATTAAAGGTGGGAAAATTCAAGCTAAATCGAAGTTTTCTGTGATGTTGGAGGATTATAAAATTGATCGGCCCAAAGTTGTTGCTGATAAAATTGCTGAAAAAGCTACGATTAGTATTATCGCTGCATACGAACCTAAAAAATAAAATAAATCTCCCATCGGGAATTCAGCAATGGATTCCCGAATTTTTTTGATTGAATGAAAAAAATTCTACTATCTACCTGCATTGCTTTATCAAGTTTACTATCATTAACAGCACAACCCGACGATCTTGCCAAAATGTTGGAAGAAGAAATGTCGAAAGATTCTGAACCCGATTATGCAACCGCCACGTTTAAAACTACCCGATTAATTAATGGGCACACCGTTGAAAATGTAGCAGCGGGTGTTTTGGATATGCGCATTTCGCATCGTTTTGGGGCGATAAATACAGGAATAAAACAATTTTACGGATTGGATGTGGCCACCATGCGCGTAAGTTTAGAATATGGAATTAACCGCTGGTTGATGATTGGTGGAGGTAGAAGTACATTCGAAAAAACCTATGATAGTTTCTTGAAAGCGAAAATATTGAGACAAAGTAAAGGTGCTCGCAACATGCCCATTACATTGAGCTATTTGGCATCCATGCAAACTATGACGATTCCCTATGCAAATGCAGATAGAACAAACTTTTTTACATCCAATATGTTTTTCGTTCATCAATTAATTATCGGACGAAAGTTCAATGAAAGTTTTTCATTCCAAGTTTCCCCAACAATGGTACACCGTAACTTGGTTGATTCTATTTCTACATCTCACGATTTATTCTCAATAGGAATGGGAGGTCGCATGAAATTAACCCGCCGCACAAGTATTAATGTGGAATATTTTTACCAGATCAATATGTTTAAACCGGCAGGGACAAACATGCTTTCCATTGGATTTGATATTGAAACTGGCGGACACGTATTTCAATTGTGCTTTACCAACAGTCCATACATGATTGAAAAAGCGTTCATTCACCAAAATACAGGTACTTGGAAAGCAGGCGACATTATTGGTGGCTTTAATCTTTCAAGAAACTTCACCATTCGCGATCCACGAGAATCGAAGAAAGTAAAGAAATCGGAGTGGTAATTCAATCAGAATAAAAATAAAGAATCTTATAATTTTTTAAATCTTAATTAGTAGTTAAAAGGACACATCATATTTTTGTCTAAACTAATTATTTGCATCATATTTGTCAGAAATCAATCCATTTACTAAAACAAATTCCAATGAAAAGAATTATACTAATTATGATGACTTTCTGTTCATTTGCAATAAATGCACAGACAACATTAACCACTGCTGTTGATTTTACGGCAAAAGATATTGAAGGAAATACATTCAACTTATTTTCTAAACTAGGTGAAGGTAAGTATGTTTTAATTGACTTCTTTTTCACCAATTGTGGTCCATGCCAAAGTACAGCTCCCAAACTACATGAAGCGTTTATGACGTATGGAGCAAATAATCCAGATGCTCAAGTGTATTTTGTATCGATAAATCGTGATGATAACAACACCGTAATGCAATCTTGGGAATCAACATACATGAATCCAACTGGCCCATATCCAAAAGGAATTAGTGGAACAGAAGGAAGTGCGACTGGTGGTCCCCAAAGTTTTAGTTCAACTTATGGTATTAGTGCGTATCCAACAATGATCTTGATAGCACCTGATCTTTCAATTGTTGAACAAGATATCTGGCCAATTTCTACAGCTGATGACTTTGATCCATTTTTCACTGCTCATGGAATTACACCTTTCACAGTAGGCATTTCAGATATTACAACGGATAATAACTTTTCAATATTTCCATCTCCAGCAAAAGATCAGATTACTGTATCTGCAAATGGCAAGAAATTAAGCTCAATTCGAATTTTCAACATGTTAGGAAACGTTGTCATGAATAAGAGTTTAAGCGATTCTCAACAAAGTGAAAATCTTGATATTTCAAACTTAACTTTTGGGATTTATTATGCTGAAGTAAAAATGGGTAATGCTGAATTGCTGATTAAGAAATTCATTAAAGAATAAAATTAAATCACTTAAATAAAAAAAGCCGTTTTTAACGGCTTTTTTTATTTAAGAACCAGTTGCTTAAACATTACAAAATGTAATGCGAAAATTCTCACCTACTATTTCCTTCGAAAAACAACACTCTCAACAATTACTTGACCACTCGAACTTACTTCAAAATTGAAGTTCTTGCCATCTAAACCCATACTTGTAACTTCGGCAGAATATGCACCAATTTGAACCGAAACGTTAATGAAGTATTGTTTGTCTCCATTGCTATTGCTTACAATCAAGCCGTATGTATTGTAAATACTTATTTCATCGTAATTAATAAAAACGGTATTCTCGCCAAGTTCGGTGGTGTAAAACGTATTACGCATTAAATAGTTTAATACATCATCTTCGTTTCGAGTATTCACTTGTGAAAATGCCAATCCTGTTTGAAAAATTAGCGTTAGTAATAGAAGTCTTGTTTTCATTGGATAAGAGTTTGTTTTTTGAAATTACTTCACCAATAACTCGGTAGCCCCATAGCCGTACTTCGAAAGTGCTGCATCGTAATGTTCAATGGAATCGGCTTTCAACAGTTTGCGTATTTCATCACGCAGTTTGCCTTTGCCAACTCCGTGAATTACCACAAAGCGTTTAATGGGTCTGCGTTTAGCTTCGTCCATGCACTTCTCAAAATGCCTTAACTGATAACGAATTATTTCGGTATTATCCATACCGGCGGTGTCTTCCAATAATTCTTCAATGTGTAAATCCACTTCGTAATTTCCATCTCGTCCTTGCTTTAAAAGCCAATCTTGCGAGAGGGTAGTGGGTTTTCGAATGATTGCATCTTTGTTTGGCGTTTTACTTTGGTTTCCACCCTTTTCAGGATAGATATCAATGAGCAAAGCGCGTTCTGAAAAAACTACTTGTTGCGGCCATGCTGCAGGCTCGATCATTGCGGGTGTTTGGTGCTTCACATAACCCGACCACTGCGATGGAATGACTGAAGTATTCCCGGTTAGAGGTTGCAACTGCATGTAAAAACGATCGCGATTCAATAGTTCGGGTAGGATTCCCGTAAAGAAGGTTTTGCTGCTTCCTCCTCCAAGTTCACCGCTGCATTCCAAGGTGAAAACGCGGTCTGTTTCGCTGTATAATGCAAATAGAAATGACTCTTTTCGCTGATTTAAAATTCGAGCCGAAATTTTAGGTTGATCTTTCACGATACCTTCCAAAACAAAACCGAGATAAACCGACTCGTTTAAGGATGTTGCCTGATACCCAGCATGCGTGTTGGTTTCGGAAGTCGTATTAGTATTTGAGCTACCTCCCACAACCACGAGTTGCTTGGGAAGGTATGGAATCTCAAATCCTTCTTCCAACATCACCAAGGCCAATCCTTGCTTGTTGAAACCGGTTACAATGCCTTCGCCTACTTCATTTAACAAACGCACTTTAGATCCAATCCGAATATCTGACATGTAATATTGATGTGTTAAATGTT
>JBBALS010000174.1:0-4848 GCA_040402915.1 Flavobacteriales bacterium | reverse complement strand
CTGCATCGTTTGTTGAAACATCCATTGCAGATTTACGCAATAAACTTGGTTCCGACCGGGTTGTGTTGGGCCTAAGTGGAGGCGTTGATTCTTCTGTTGCTGCAATGCTTTTAAATGAAGCCATACGGGAAAATCTTTATTGCATTTTTGTTGATAATGGCTTGTTGCGTAAAAATGAATTTACTCAAGTATTGCACGATTATCGTGAAATGGGACTCAATATAATTGGAGTAGATGCTTCGGATAGATTTCTAAGTGCATTAAAAGGAGTTCAAGATCCCGAGCAAAAACGCAAAATAATTGGAAGGACGTTTATTGAAGTATTTGATGAGGAATCCCAAAAGATTTCGGGTGTGAAATGGTTGGGGCAAGGAACAATTTACCCCGATGTCATTGAATCGTTTTCAGTAAATGGCCCTTCAGCAACAATTAAATCGCATCATAATGTTGGGGGGCTTCCCGACCACATGAATTTATTGGTTGTTGAGCCACTTAGAACTTTATTCAAAGACGAGGTTAGAAAAGTAGGTGCTGCACTTGGCTTACATCCTACAATTTTAAACAGACATCCTTTCCCTGGACCGGGTTTAGCAATTCGGATTTTAGGAGATGTTACCCCTGAAAATGTTCGAATAGTTCAAGAAGCAGATGCTATTTTCATTGACTTACTTCGCAGCAGTGGCGAATATGATCGTGTTTGGCAGGCGGGAGCAATATTTCTCCCTGTAAAGAGCGTGGGCGTTATGGGAGATGAGCGAAGTTATGAACATGTAATTTGTTTACGAGCAGTTACATCGCATGATGGAATGACTGCCGATTTTTCGCATCTTCCCTATACTTTATTGAGCAAAATATCGAATGAGATTATCAATAAGGTAAAAGGTGTAAACAGGGTTGTTTATGATATAAGTTCAAAACCACCCGCAACAATTGAATGGGAATGAAAAACCAACATTTGAAATATCTATTCTTCATCGTTATTCTTTCACTTGGTGAAATGCAAGGCATGTATGCTCAGCAAGACACGTCTAAAGTATATGAATGGAATGGAATGAAGTTTCACTTTTATAAAGTTGAAAAAGGGAGAACCCTGTATAGTATTTCGAAAATGTTTCAGGTCAGTCAAGAGGATATTCTATCCATGAATCCTGAAATAACTGATGGTTTAAAAGCGGGTAACAACATCCGAATTCCAGACAAGAAAATAACTTCAGAGACAGAAATCCCTGCTAAATCATATCAAATACATAAAGTTAAGCAACAAGAAACAGCATTCGGGATTGCAAAAATGTATGGGATTTCAATTGCTGATCTTGAAAAAATGAATCCTGAGATAAAGCTTGGGCTTAAAACTGGAATGGAACTGAAAGTCTATCCTGCACCCGTTAAGAGACCCAATATTAAAGTTGCGAATTCAGATTCAATATCATCTCCACAAAGCGTAACACCAGCAACAACAGAAGTAGAGAACATCTCATGTAATGAATTGTCAAAGAAACTTCAATCAAGAAAAATTCAGATTGCATTGTTACTGCCGTTTTATTTACCTGCAGGAGAAGACTTAAATCCCAAAGCCAGAATTGGACTAGATTTTTATGCGGGGGCAAAATTGGCTTTGGACTCACTTAAAAAGGTGGGCTTCAATATTTCAGCGAATGTATTTGACGTTTCAAACGATTCATCGTCGGTTGATGATATTTTAAAGAATCCATCATTCGCTAAATCCGAATTAATTATTGGTCCACTATACAGTTCTGCATTTATTCGAATTGCCGAATATGCGAAGAAGAATAACATTCCTGCTGTTTCACCTTTCTCGCAAAGTGATGCGTTATTAGCCGATAAATCGAATGTAATTAAAGTAACACCCGATGCGATTAGTCAGGCGCAACATTGTGGTCCACAATTAAAAAAAATTCATCCTTTAGCACACTTTTATTTAGTTCGAAACACAAATACGAAGGACAAGGAATTAGCTGATGCAATCAAGACTAGCTTATTAGTTTCGGGCGGTATTGCAACTGAATCATTTCATGAAATAACCTTTAGTAGTGTTAGCGATTTACTTTCAATGCTCTCTGAATCGAGCGAGAACATTATTATTTTCCCTTCGACAGTTCAAGTTCAAGTAATCGATTTTATTGCACGACTAAGTTCAGGCCGAATTGGCAAAAGAATAACCCTTGTTGGATTAAATGATTGGAATAATTACGAGAATATTGAATTTGACCATTTAAACAATTTGAATTTCACTTTTTTCACTCCTTCAAATTCAAATTTTCAGTCACATGCTGCACAAATTTTCAGGACACGATTAAAGAAAGAATTTAAAGGGGAACCTACTTATTATACGTTTCAAGGTTTTGACGTCACCTATTTTTTCACCAAGCAGGCAGCAAAATATGGTGATTCAATGTTAAGATGTCTACCACAAATCCCCTTGGAATGTGGATTCAATTCCTGCTATCATTTCGATAAAATTGGTGAACATGATGGATACGAAAACCAATTTAATTACATCATTAAAATGGATGATTTTGAACTAAAGCGATTAAATCAACCATGACAAAAGAAGAAATTGCACACCTTTTCCAAGAACTGCAGTCCGACATTATTGCAGACCTTGAAAAAACGGATGGAGCAGGTGTTTTTATATCTGACAATTGGGTAAGAGCTGAAGGTGGGGGTGGAAAAACCTGCGTTATGCAAAATGGAAATATCATTGAAAAAGGCGGCGTTAATTTTTCTACTGTATATGGTCCATTATCCAATGAAGTATCAACAATGATGCAGGTTGCTCCTGGCGATTTCTATGCAACTGGAGTATCTATTGTCATTCATCCACATAACCCATTTATTCCTATAATACACATGAATGTCCGCTATTTTGAGATGAGTAGCGGAGAGTATTGGTTTGGTGGAGGCATCGATTTAACTCCGCATTATATTCAAGAAACACAAGCTCAAGCATTTCACAAACATTTAAAAAACGTTTGCGATAAGCACGATCCTAAATTCTACTCCCAATATAAAGAATGGGCTGATCGTTATTTTTTCATTCCGCACCGAAATGAAACACGCGGCATTGGTGGTATTTTCTTTGACCGCTTAAACGAAAAATCAGCAGGTAAAAGCAAAGAAGAAATTCATGCATTTGTAATGGATGTAGGCCGTTCATTTGCTCCCATCTACACCCAATTCATGCGCGATAATTATAATAAGCAATTCACCGAAGCACACAAACGTTGGCAACTGCTGAGAAGAGGTAGATATGTTGAATTCAATCTTGTTTACGACAAAGGGACCCGATTTGGTTTAGAAACCGGAGGCAGAATAGAATCTATTCTTATGAGTCTTCCCCAATTTGCATCATGGGAATATGCCGTTGAATTTGATGAAGAAAGTGCCGAAGCACACACAATAAGCTTATTGAAAAAGGG
This sequence comes from Flavobacteriales bacterium, assembly GCA_040402915.1. Taxonomy (GTDB): domain Bacteria; phylum Bacteroidota; class Bacteroidia; order M30B66; family M30B66; genus CALQRR01. Next base: position 1,408 of record JBBALS010000174.1, on the reverse strand, counting down.
AGTTGATTGGGTATAACTACCGAATATCATTCAACTCAAATCCAGGAAATTCGGAAGTGCGGTATTTGAAGATGGCGTCTTCGAATGGCTCGTTGGTCGTGAATTTTTTAATTTCGTAAGTATACATATTGCCATTTTTTCCTTTAATCTCTGACTTCATTACTTGGAGATTAGTTTTATCAATGTATAAACGAATACTGCTGTAATCTTTCTCCTTTGGGTTTATTGGGAAAAGATCAATGGTGTGAACTATTTTAGTTCCTAATTTATCTTCCTTGATGTATTTATGACGAAAACCCTTTTCGTACATGGTGAAAATGTTTTTGGGATTCATTGATTCCTCGCCATTTCCGGGTTTACTTAACTCTACTTCTTTATCTGTCTTTAGCACTTTCCACATCGAAGCTCCATCAGAAATAACAAGCTGATCGCCCATTTCCAGTCGGTACTTTTCACCCTTTAATGTTAATTTCCAGTTTTGGCTGGTATTAATTTTTCGATCTTTATTTACTAATGAATAAGTAAATTCGGTTCTAATGGTTGAGTATGATCGAGTTTTTGCGCTCAATTTATCTAAAATACCTTTCGCCTTTTTATCTTCTTGAGCAGAAATATGTAGGTTGGAAATCAACAACAGAAATGAGAAAAATACAATGCGATTCATAATAAATTTTTTAGCCGTTATTATTGTTGTTCAATAATTGCTCCAATGATAAAGCGTCTTTAATAATAACCTTGCGGGCTTTACTGCCTTCGAATGGACCAATAATTCCTGCTTTTTCTAATTGATCTACAATTCGTCCAGCACGATTATACCCCAATTTCAATTTTCTTTGAAGCAAAGAAGCTGAACCTTGCTGATGCATTACAACAATATGTGCTGCTTCGTCAAACATGGAATCTCGATCGCCAATATCCATATCATCATCACCATGATCAGCGTTTTCATCAATATATTCAGGCAGTTCGAATGCAGAAGCGTATCCTCTTTGATTCCCAATAAACTCCGTTATCTTATCAACTTCAGGTGTATCAACAAACGGACATTGCAAACGAATTAAGTCACTACCAGTCGACAAAAGCATATCACCTCGACCTATCAATTGATCGGCACCACCAGAATCTAAAATAGTACGTGAATCAATTTTTGATGTAACTCGAAAAGCAATTCGTGCGGGGAAGTTCGCTTTGATTGTTCCTGTAATAATATTCACAGAAGGACGCTGTGTAGCTATAATCAAATGTATACCGATTGCCCTTGCCAACTGAGCAAGACGTGCAATGGGAAGTTCAACCTCTTTACCTGCGGTCATGATTAAGTCGGCGAACTCATCAACAACAAGCACGATATAAGGCATAAAATGATGTCCATTTTTAGGATTTAACTTGCGTCCTAAAAATTTAACAT
>JBBALS010000173.1:0-4863 GCA_040402915.1 Flavobacteriales bacterium | reverse complement strand
AAATTTTGAAACAACAAGTTTCCCATTTTATTTAAACCTCTGCATCAACCGAGGTTTTTTGTTTTAGGGAAACTCCAAAAAATATCATTGTTATGTCTGCACAAATCTAAACGTTATCTAATTATTAATTCCCAGTTATGATTGTTATTTCTACGCGTCTGTTCTTTTGACGTCCTTCTTTTGTTTTATTCGATTCAACAGGTTTTGATTGTCCAAACCACTCGGTTTCTATTCGATTTGCTTCAACTCCTTGGCTTGTCAGAAAAGTTTTAAGCGCCAATGCTCGTTTTTGAGATAATGCCAAATTAGCTTGTGGCTTCCCAACATTGTCGGTATGACCCGAAATCAGAATCGTCCATAGATTCTTTTTGCTGATTAAAGTTGCAAGCTCTTTCAACGATTCGTTCGAACTTGCTTTAATCACATCTTTCCCAGTCTCAAATTCCAAATTGGCGAATGCGGTATTCAAAACTTCTTGCTCCTCTTTTGGTAATTCAGGGCCTTTAACCACTTCCACTTTTCGGTTCCCATCCATATCCAACTCAATAACTGGATATCCAAGCATCTTAACTTTCTCAAAATTGCTAGCCTTGTCTCCAACTACAACAACAATCATTTTCTCCATTGGTAAATAACGTTTTGCTAATCCATCAATGTCGTTTTTAGTTAGATTTTGAAGAATTGCATTCTGTTTTTCGATGTAGTTCTTATCTAATTTATATTCAAGAAGGTTTTGAAGAAACATCGCCTTTTGAAATGGTGTTTCATATTTCAAAGCATCTTTTTGACCAAGTGAATTTTTAGTAAAGTTTAATTCAGCATCAGAAATACCTGAAGCTTTGTACGTACTCATCTCACCAAAGAAATCAATCAACGAACTATCCGTTTTCTCTGCTTTTACACCAGCTGATGCAGTAAATGGTCCTCTAAATTTTGAACCACTAAATGACGACCTAGCTCCGTAAGTATATCCTTTTTTCTCACGAAGTGTTAAATTGATACGACTATTGAAATTCCCCCCAAGAGTGTAATTCATTACTCCAGCTCTGTAAAATTCTCCATCCGAATCGTAAGGTAATGCCATATAACCAATACGGATTTCCGATTGAGGAGCTTTATCTTTATTTATAAAATAGATGGTAGTTGCTGAAGCTTCAGGAAATGAGGGATGTGTAATTTCGGCAGGCGAATTTTGAGATTTCCAATTGCTTAAAAATGGAACTGCTTTAGCTAAATCTGCCTGGTTAATTTTTCCAACGGAAACCAATTTGGCTTTTGTAGGAATAATATTGGCTGCATAATAATCTTTAATATCTTGAAGGGTTATAGCTTCCAACGTTTTCTTCGAGCCAACAACTGGAACTCCAAAAATATGATTACCATACAATAATTTCGAATACGCATTGTCTGCAATAGTTGCTGCACGCGTTGCATTGTTTTCAATTGCTGCAATATTTTGAGACTTAGCTGTATTGAATTCCTCTTCATCAAACTTAGGATGGAAAAGCTTCTCTTCCAATAATCCCAATGTACTATTGAGATTTTTCTTCAAAGCAAATACATTTATATATACATTCTCACGGTCAGAAGAAATACTGATTTCTGAACCTAATTTCTCAAGTTCTGAAGTAATTTCTTCTGAAGAATATTTCATTGTAGACTCATTCATCAAATCGGTCAACATATTGGCAATACCCGCTTTTGCTGGATTTTCAGCCGCATGACCTGCGGGGAACGAAATCAACATGGAAACAATAGGAAGGTCATTGTCTTCAGTTCCTATAACTTGAAGTCCATTAGCGAGAGTTTCTTTCCAGAATTCAGGAAGTTTGATTATTGGATTTGCTCCAGCAGCAGGACGTTTGCTGCGATCGAAATTGTCTTTTGCTTTATTGTATGATAAGTTTTTGTACTCAGAGCCCTCAATAGCTTCGGTTGCACGTTTCGGTGTGAAGTTATCAGCTTTGGCAATTTGGTCTATTTGTCCTTTAGGAACAACGCTCATAATTACAGACGCTTTGCCTTTGATATAAGTATTATAAACACGCATCACATCTTCTTTTTTCAAATTTTGAAGTTCAGCCAATTCTGTTTTGATGTAATTCGGATTTCCTCTAAAAGTTTGATAAGAAGCAAGTTTAGAAGCTTTACCACTTACACTTTCAAGTTCTTGAATCATGCCAGCTTCACGCACATTTTTTATGCGTTGAAGATCTTCATCGGTTACACCGCGTTTTTCAAATTCAACAAATGCGTCGCGTATAATCTTTTCCATATCGGCTAAAGTTTTACCTGGAAATGGCAATACATTCACCACAAAAGTCCCCGACAATTCACTTGCGGGATTGTAAGCACGAGCTTGCACAGCAAGATTATTCTTTATGAGGTTTTGATAAAGGATGGATGTTTTATCTCCACCAATCAATTCTGCCAAAAGATCCAATGGTAATTCATCCGCATGTCCTGAATGAATTCCTGGCCAAGTCATTTGAATCATTGGGAAACGAACATTGTCTTCCATCGAAATATAACGATCTTGATCCAATGTCACAGGCATTTTCGGCATTACTTTTACTTCGGGCCCGCGAGGAATACTTCCGAAATATTTCATCGCTAATCTCGTAACTTCAACTGGATCGACATTACCAGCAACAGTTAATACTGCGTTATTGGGTCCATACCAACGAAGGAAAAAACGTTTCAAGTCTTCTACAGAAACCCCATCCAAATCTTTCAAATACCCAATAGTTGGCCATGAATATGGATGTCCAAATGGATGCAATGCTTCATTGGTGCGTTCTCCAACCAACCCATACGGACGGTTATCGTAATTTTGACCGCGCTCATTTTTTACGGTAGATCGTTGAATTTCGAATTTTTGTTGAGTTACAGCATCCAATAAAAAGCCCATGCGATCTGCTTCAAGCCACAAAGCGGTTTCGAGTTGATTGCTTGGAACAGTTTCAAAATAATTGGTACGATCGATATTTGTTGTACCATTTAACGTTCCTCCCGATTCTGTCACAATGGCGAAATGCTGCTCATCTGCAACGTTATCTGATCCTTGAAACATCATGTGCTCAAAGAAATGTGCAAATCCTGAACGACCTATTTCTTCTCGTGCCGAACCAACATGATACGTAACATCCACATGAACTACGGGGTCACTTTTGTCAACGTGAATAAGCAATGTCATGCCATTATCAAGCAAGTATTTTTCATAAGGAATGACGATTTCGTCTCCTTTTTTCTCCACCTTCTCAATAAGTTTTTGAGCAGTTGCAGTATTCAGGGAAACTAACCCAACAGCAAGGGATAGGAATAGCGATTGTTTTAACATGGATAAAATTTAGATTGCAATTTTAAGTAAAATTTGACCTTAAATTGGTATTTGCTTCATATAAAAATGGGAGAAGTAAATTCATTCTTTTAAAAAGCATACATTTGTGCGCATTTTGGTTTGTCCCTATGGGATGATTAAAAGGGAATCCTGTGAAAATCAGGAACAGTTCCCGCTGCTGTAATCCTCATTTTAAAGCAACAGCTTAAAGCCACTGTTAACTCGGGAAGGCGCTGTTTGCGAGGGAAGTCAGAAGACCTGCCAATTCGCAATGTTCCATGCTTTCGGGAAGAAAGGCAGTGAACAGGATAGGCCAATGTATTGGTTTTTGATGTTTGCTTATTGGCATTCATCAGCCCTGTTTTCTTTTTCTCCTTAGCAGATTTATTGAAAACGATGCGGCAACTTTTAATCATAGTATTCTTTTTCAGGTGTTTTGCGGAGAATCTTTCTGCTCAAAAAACCATGATTGATTCTGTGCATCAAATCAATCTATTTGAAGTTTCCGATAATCGACTATTCTCTTCAAATCCTGGATTACATAAAACCAGTTTTTCAAACGAATCGGTATCTAAATCTGCTCAATCACTAACCGATGTGCTGAGTAGAAATTCCGCTGTTTTTATTCGTCAGTATAGCCCCGGAATGCTTGCCTCGCCATCAATTCGGGGCACAGGCTCCGCACACACTGCATTAGTTTGGAATGGACTAAATCTTCAAAGTTGCATGAATGGCCAACTCGATCTGAGTTTGGTTCCCGCCTCACTTTTCGACAATTTCACTTTGCAGACTGGAGCCGGATCTGCCTCTTGGGGAACGGGTGCCATTGGTGGAATTATTTTTCTTCAAACAACAAATCAAACAGAAAATCATATTCGTTTTTCTCAACATTCCGGAAGTTGGGGGTTTCGACAAAGTGCACTCGATATAGCATTTCGTAAAAAACGATTTGTTTCTTCGACCAAAGTCTTCAATACTCAGGTTGAAAACAATTTTAAATTCATGAATACTGCTGTTTATGGAAATCCGGAACAGCGACAGATAAATGCAAGTCAACAAATGCGAGGTCTATTGCAAGATATTTATTTTAAAACGAGTAAAACATCGCAACTGCATTTGGCTTTTTGGGGACAGAAAACAAATCGAAAAATCCCACCGATAGCACTCAATCCAATTTCTGTTGCTTATCAAATGGATGTATCAATGAGGACGATGGCATCTTGGGAAAAAACGATGCACAATTGGTCTGCGTTAATTCGTGGTGGATTTATCACCGAAAAAATTCAGTATGTTGATTCTTTAAGTCAGATAAATGCTTCAAACAATGCACAAACATCTATAGCAGAAGCGGAAGTTTCGAGGAGTTTGTTTAATGGTAAATCGCGCGTGCAAGTGGGTATCAATTCAATAAATGCAAGGGCGATATCTCCGGGATTGGGAAATACATGGATTAACCAACAACGAACATCGCTCTTCGGTTCACTTCGCTCTCATTTTGGGAAGTTTGAAACATTTATCTGACT
>JBBALS010000172.1:0-4904 GCA_040402915.1 Flavobacteriales bacterium | reverse complement strand
CTCGCCCGGAAGCATTCGAATCGGCATTTACTCAACATTTACTTTGTAATCAGGTTTTAGTGCAGGCCGTTTTGGATGAAATGATAAAAGCCGATTATGGACGTATTATCAATATCATTTCAACATCAGTAAAAATGCCGCTTCATGGATTGGGCGTTTCCAATACCATTCGTGCTGCTGTTGGAAACTGGTCGAAAACCCTGGCGAATGAAGTTGGGAAATACGGAATTACGGTAAACAATGTCTTGCCTGGGGCTACTATGACGGGTCGACTATCGCAAATTATCACCAACAAGGCTGCACGAACAAATCAAGAAATTTCGCATGTGGAAGAAGAAATGTTGGCCGAAATACCGCTGAAACGATTTGCAAAACCCGAAGAAATTGCCCATGCGGTTGCATTTTTGGCATCTCCATCAGCTGCCTACATCAATGGAATTAATTTGCCTGTTGATGGCGGACGAACAGGGAATTTGTAAGCAATTACCTTACAGCAGCCCGTTTCAATCGATCGTTTATGGCTCTTCCCAATCCATCTTCGGGAACACATTCAGCCAGAATAAGCGATTGCGCTTGTAAATCGGCTAAACGAAGGGTGGCAAATAGATTAATGGCAGCTTCATTTGTTGAGGCTTGATTGCTTAAAACAAACTGAAATTCATCCGGATAATTAGGCAACTTCTCTGAAAACCGAATCAAAACCGGATTTAAATCGCGATGCGTTGATAAAAGTTCTTCGATATCTCCAAGCAGCAATTTCTTTTTCGGAGCATAATGACTATCGAGCATTCCCGGTGCTTGCGGATTTGAACTGTGTTGACGAACATGAACTTCCCCAACACAATTTTCGATTTCCTCAATCGATAAGCCACCCAATCTAAAAACAGTAACTCTCCCGTTTTCCATTCCAACGATGGTACTTTCCAATCCAACAGCACAATTGCCGCCATCTAAAATATAGGGGATTTTACTTCCCAATTGGTCGTTTACATGCTGCGCCGATGTTGGACTGATGTATCCAAATGGATTTGCACTGGGCGCCGCCAAAGGAAACTCGAGCATTTGTAGCAATTGCAATGTTTGTGGGTGGCTTGGAATACGAATCGCAACATGAGGCAATCCACTTGTCACCAAATCGGGAATGATGGGCTTGCGCGGAACGAGCAAAGTAAGTGGACCCGGCCAGAATTTCTCTGCCAAGGGAATCAATGCATCTGGAATCGATTCAGCAAAATCGGCAATGCGCTCAATACACGAAGTATGAACGATGAGCGGATCGAAACTTGGTCGCTGTTTGACTTCGAAAATCTGAGCCACCAATGCCGCATTGAAGGCATTTCCTGCCAATCCATAAACCGTTTCGGTTGGGATCCCAATCACAGAATGCTGCAAATACTGAATTGCTTTTTCTAAATCTGTTCCGATCTCGGCCATGGTGCAAAGATAAGATGATTGTTGGATGTCATAAATGATTTGAAGATCCGATAGCTATCGGATTGGAAATTTGAAGATTTGAAGATTTGAAGATTTGAAGATGGATTTTTATGTGCTGATGTTCGATGTGCTAATCTGAGCAGTATCTTCTCCCCTCTTCTGCCACGTAGTTGTCACTATGGGAAGGAGCCCCATAGGGGTAAAAGGGATTTAGGGTAAGGTGACACGAATGCTGCTTCCACGGGATGAATCCCTAGGTTATGGACACATTTTATTGTAATCCGATACAGCCTCTTCGAAAGTACAGGTTTGATACTTGGGGTTTGCATTATATTCCTTTTCGTAAGGCTTGCATTCAAACATAAATTCGCGCATTTTTTTCAACACTTTGATTGCCTTTAAACCTGATACTTCATATACAGTTCCGTCAGGCATAGTTACATGTCGGAGATAAATTCCTTCTCTAGTTTCTTTCATCACACCTTGCTTGTTGTATGACCCATCGAAATTTTCTTTTAATCGATAACTCGTCTGGACATCATCAAAAACGTCCACCGTTATCTTCCCAGAAACAACTCGTTTTCCATATCGGTAATAGCCATCCGGATTTTTAAGTTTCAATGGCATTCTTAAGTAAATAACACCGTCTTGACAAATTCTCGTGATCTCAGGAATGTCATTTCTCTTGATGCGAATGGTCTGATTCTCTTTATTCACATATTCAAGATCAATCATTTTTCCTTGAGCATTCGTATCGAAAAAATTAATTTGAATACAAAAGGTTGAATCTTTACCATCGACTATAAAATAATTCTGTGAAAACAATTCTAATTCTGGAAATGCGAAAAAACTCAGCAATAATGCGAATGTGATGGTTAAATTAATTTTCATTTGAAATTGTTTGTGAGCACAAAAATACTTTCCAATTCTTAGATTATTATGTTTCACATTATCATTTATTGAGTTCGTCATTTAAAGATTTATCTCTCCACAACCTCGGGATGAATCCCCAGCTTGCGCGGAATGAGGACTTGGCATACTGCAAATCTTAGCATGATCTTCTGCCCTCTCGCCAAATAGTGCAAGTTGGCCGGGGGTGAGGTTTTCGGATGTGGCATTCGTATTACCTCTCCCTAAATCCCTCTCTCCCGAAGGGACCACCATGTGGCGAGAGGGACTTGGCATACTGCAAATCTTAGCAAAATCTTCTCCCCTTTCTCCCGAGGAGAAAGGGGCTGGGGGATAGAGGTCTGATGACTAAACCTGGGGATGAATCCCCGAGGTTGCGTATTTTCTCATCAGCACATTAGCACATCTTTTTTCATCAACACATCATACAATTTTGTGTATTTTTACCCCGTCCCTGCATTATAACAAGGGCTTTCGGATGATATCATTATTACGGAAAGAGATTAACAGTTTTCTCACATCCCTTATCGGATATAGCGTTATTACGATTTTCTTATTGGCAATCGGTTTATTTCTATGGGTATTTCCCGGCAACTTCAACATTCTGGATGCAGGTTTTGCCTCGCTCGAAAGTTTGTTCGTGATTGCTCCTTGGGTATTCATGTTTTTGATTCCCGCCATCACCATGCGCTCCTTTGCTGAAGAGCAGCGAACTGGAACAATCGAGCTTTTGCTCACTCGTCCGCTTAGCGAATGGCAAATTATTACCGCAAAGTACATGGCAGGTTTGCTCTTGGTGATCTTTTCGGTACTTCCTACCATTGTATATTACTTTAGTTTGAAATCCTTGGGAAATCCCTTTGGAAACATCGATTCAGGCGGAACCTGGGGTTCGTATCTTGGACTAATTTTCTTAGGTGGATCGTTTGTTTCTATTGGCATGTTTGCTTCCTCTCTCACCGAAAATCAAATCGTTTCCTTCCTCATCGGATTCTTTCTTTGCTTCTTCTTTTATGCAGGTTTCGACTCCATTGCATCGCTCGAAGTTTTTCATCCCATCGAACAACTCATTCTCAAACTTGGAATCAACGAGCATTTTGGATCAATGAGCCGCGGCGTTATCGACACACGCGATTTGGTTTATTTCATTTCTTTCACCTTGTTTTTCCTGGCTTTAACGCGCTTTCGCTTGCTTAGTCGCACCTGGTAATTATGGCTAAAGTTCCAACTCCATCTTCCCGTTTAAAAAGGAGCGCTACACTTAATTTAGTGCTGCTCGTTGTGTTATTGGCGATGGCTAATTTTGCCGCATCGTTTAAATTCAAACGCCTCGATTTAACATCCGAGGGTCGATATTCACTCAACGAAACCACCATTTCGCTTCTCGAAAATCTCGACGATTTTGTCTACATAAAAGTCTATCTCGAAGGCGACCTTCCTGCTAATTATACCAAACTTCGCAATTCCACCCAAGAACTTCTCGATGAATGTCGGGCGTATTCTTCCTTCATCGAATACGAATTCATTAACCCTTCGGAAAGTGAAAACGAAAAAGAACGCAAAGCCATCTATCAGCAATTGCTCGATGCAGGACTTTCGTATACAAATCCAGTTGAAGAAAAAGCTTCGGGTGTTTCACAACGTTTAATCTGGCCGGGTGCAGTCATCAGTTTTAAAGGCAGAACTCTTCCGCTTCAATTGCTTAAGAGTCAGACTTACGCCAACGAGGAAGAGCTGATAAACCGTTCGGTGAACGACCTCGAATACGAGATGACCAATACCATCCGTAAGTTGAAGACGATCATCAAACCGCGCATCTGTTTTGTGGAAGGGCATGGAGAACTCGATTCACTCGATACCAAAGACATTACACTTTCGCTTGAAGAATATTATGCAGTCGATCGTAAACGCCTTGATAGCAACCTTACTAGCTTGGTAGCCCGCACCGAAAAAGGCGATACGGTAAGATTTATTCCTCGCTACAAAGCCATCATTATTGCGGCACCCGATTCTGCATTTTCAGAAAAAGATAAATTCATCATTGACCAATACATCATGCGCGGCGGCAAAGTGCTTTGGCTGCTTAATCAAGTGGATGCATCGATGGATAGCTTGAGCGTTTACAGCAATAAGTTTGTTTACCCGATAAACCTCAACCTCGAAGATCAGTTGTTTCGCTATGGCGTTCGTGTAAATCCCGATTTGGTAGCCGATTTACGCGCATCGGTTATTCCAGTTGTTGCAGGGATGGTTGGTAATCAACCTCGCTTTATCCCCAAACGTTGGCCTTACTTTCCGTTGAGTTTACCAAGCACCAAACATCCGGTTGTAAATAACCTGAATGCCATCCGTTTCGAATTTGCCAGTACAGTAGATACAGTTGGTGCACCTGAAATCAAGAAAACGGTGCTCTTAGGTAGCTCTAAACGTTCTCGTTTATTGTCCACCCCCGCGCGTATTTCCTTGAACATTCTGCGCGAAACGCCCGATCCTCGAATGTATGACAAATCGGGATTGCCTTTTGCTGTGTTGCTTGAAGGGAATTTCACTTCGAATTTCCG
>JBBALS010000171.1:0-4911 GCA_040402915.1 Flavobacteriales bacterium | reverse complement strand
AATTTTGTGAAACTCTAACTCACTTGTTAATAAAGGCGTTCAAAACGCATAAAACGGCTTCGCTCAGGCCGTTTTTTTATTGGCGTACTTTGAATACGATTTTAACAATTTATGCGTTAACCAATAAATAAACGTTTTCTATGATGGGGATTTTTCTTCAAGCAGTAGTTGGTGCCGATTCACTTGCATCAGCAGCTGCGACTGCAGCAACCGATACAGCACAAAAAACCGATACACTCAGTCTTTTCGACATGGTTCAAAAAGGCGGTTGGCTTATGATTCCAATTGGTCTGCTCTCTTTAATAACAATCTACATTTTTATTGAACGTTTTATTGTTTTAAGAAGAGCCGGACAAAATCCCGATAATTTATTAAACAATGTGCGCGATCAAATTCACCAAGGCAATATTCAAGGTGCTATTGTTTTGTGTAAAAGCAATAATACACCCGATGCCCGCATGCTTGAAAAAGGAATTTCTCGTATTGGTTTAACGGTTGATGAAATTGAAAAATCGATGGAAGGGGTTGGAAAGAAAGAACTCGGTCGGATCGAAAAAAACATTGGAATACTTTCCATCATTGCAGGAATTGCTCCCATGTTTGGTTTCGTTGGAACCATTCTCGGAGTTATTAAGATTTTCTACAACATATCACTTGCCGATAATATCAGTATTGGATTGATTTCTGGTGGACTATACGAGAAAATGGTTACTTCGGCAGCGGGGTTAATTGTTGGGATTTTATCATTTGTATTATATCACTACCTAAATTTTACTGTCGATAGAATTGCGAGACGCATGGAAAGTACATCGCTCGATTTTATTGACATGTTACACGAACCTACACGCTAGTTAGATGAATCTGCGCGGATCTCGTATACGGCCACACGCCGAAATAAGCACTCACTCGATGAATGACATCATGTTTTTCTTGATGCTGTTCTTCCTCATTGTGTCAACCATGGTGAGTCCGAGTGTGGTAAAATTGACTTTGCCAAGTGCGAAGAATGCACAAGCACTCACAAAGAAGGTTATCAAATTGGAAATATCTGCGGAGCAACGGTATGTTTTGCAGGGAAAAGATGTTGCCTTTGAATCGTTGGAAGCTGAAATTAAAATGGCTGTGGATGGAATTACGGAACCCACCATTGTGCTTAGCTTAGATAAAGAACTTACCATTCAACAATTGGTTGATGTGCTTGAAATTGGAAACCGTCTTAAAATTAAAATGATTCTTGCTACTAAAGCACCAAACGGATAGCTATGGAACTGAATCAAAAATCGGATAAATATTATGCAACGGCATTCACCATTGGCTTTCACGCCCTGTTGTTGTTGTTGTTTATATTATACAAAATCATCACTCCTCTCCCACCCTTTCCTGAAGATGGCGGAGGCGGTTTGGGTGTTGAATTGAATTTTGGAAATTCGGAAGATGGCATGGGCATGACAAATCCTGAGTTACTTGCTAGTGAGGGAAAACCAAGCCAATCTTCACCATCGGAACAATCCGAAATATTGCAGTCGGAGGATGATGAAAATTACATTCCAGATATCGAAAAACCGAAAACAAAACCCAAGAAAGAATACAAAGAGTTAAAACGTAAAACCGACGGACCCGTTATTACCAAAACCGAAGAACCCAAAGTGGAACGCAGAGCTTTATATCCTGGGAAATCGAATAAAGGGGGAAGCGAAGGAAATACAGGAAAAGCAGGAAATCAGGGACAAGAAGATGGAGATCCGTTTGCCGGAATTTACAAAGGTAAAAATGGTAAAGGTGGCGATGGTGGCGATGGAAAAGGATCTGGCGGCGGAGAAGGTGGCGGCGACGGAGACGGAAAAGGTACAGGAAAAGGTTCAGGGATCTCCTACGATTTGGCAGGAAGAAAACCAACTACATTGCCTAAACCAGCATACAATTCGCCCAAATCGGGACGTGTTGTTGTTGAAATAAAAGTGGATGCACAAGGAAAAGTATTTAGTGCAAAAGCAGGTGCTCGCGGAACAACAGTCCAGGATGTCTCTTTATTTAGAGAAGCGGAAGCGGCTGCTAAGCGCTCTAAATTCAATCCCAATCCGGATGGAGCCGAACAACAAATTGGAACCATCACTTACTTATTTATTCGAAATTAAATGACGTATAAGGAGACGGTGGATTTTTTATTCAGCCAACTTCCTGCTTTTACTCGCATCGGGAAAGCTGCATACAAAGCAAATCTCGATAATACCATTGCATTAAGTGAGTCGCTCGAAAATCCTCATAAAGATTTCAAAAGCGTTCATATTGCAGGCACTAACGGGAAAGGTTCATCCTCGCATTTTATCGCTTCCATCTTTCAAGAAGCTGGATATAAAACAGGATTATTTACATCGCCCCATCTAAAAGATTTCCGTGAACGAATTCGTATAAACGGAAAGCCCATTTCCAAACTTCGGGTTGTTCGTTTTGTTGAGGAAAACAAAGAGCTCTTCGCATCATTAAGGCCTTCATTTTTCGAGATGAATGTAGCATTAGCATTTAGCTATTTTGCTCAACAGAAAGTGGATATTGCAATCATCGAAACCGGATTGGGAGGAAGACTGGATTCTACCAATATTATTACTCCTGAGCTCTGTCTAATAACCAATATCAGTTTCGATCATCGCGATTTATTGGGAGATACCTTAGCGAAAATCGCATTTGAGAAAGCAGGAATTATTAAAAATAATGTTCCCGTTATTATCGGAGAACATGCTTCTGAAACCGATGCCGTTTTTATAGAGAAAGCCAAACATTTAGCATCTAATATTAGCTTTGCCGAAGACGAGGTAAAATGGAAGAAATTTTCTCAGCAAACAATCGATTCTCGCATGCATTTGCAAATCAATGGATCGTTGCTTAATAAAAATATCCATTTGAATAGTCCTCTTTCAGGTCATTACCAATTAAAGAATCTGAAAGGTGTTTTATCAAGTGTTGAAAAACTGAGATCTTTGGGTTGGAACATTTCGGATGAAAATATCATTCAGGGAATTGCAAACGTAATCAAGAACACGGGATTAAAAGGACGTTGGGATATTTTACAAACACAGCCGCTCGTTGTTGCAGACACTGGCCATAATGAGGCAGGAATCAAAGAAATTCTCGAGCAAATCCGTTTGGTGAAATTTGATAAACTTCATGTTGTTTGGGGCATGGTGAATGACAAAGAAATAAATACCATTTTAAGCATGATGCCCAAGGATGCGTGTTACTATTTTTGTCAAGCGAAGATTCCAAGAGCCCTAGATGCCCAATTATTAGCATCGCAAGCAGGTGAATTTGGTTTGCATGGAAAAATTTATTCAAGTGTAAGAGCTGCATTAAATGCTGCCAAACGAACTGCAAAACAGGACGATATGGTCTTGGTTGGCGGTAGCACCTTTGTAGTTGCTGAAATAATTTGAAAAAAAACGAAAATAAATTTGCAGGAAAACAAGAAGGCGGTATATTTGCAGCCCTTAAACAAAGGGAGTTTAGCTCAGCTGGTTCAGAGCATCTGCCTTACAAGCAGAGGGTCACTGGTTCGAACCCAGTAACTCCCACCAAAAGCCTCACATTCGTGAGGCTTTTTTATTTTCGAAAAAACTTACTTCAGAGCATCCCGACTAGAAGTCGGGAGAGTCATGGTTGGAACCCTTAACTCCATGAAGACCTCTTGTTTGTGAGGCTTTTTTTTCGAAAAAACTGGTTTCAGAACATCCCGACTAGAAGTCGGGAGAGTCATGGTTCGAATCCTTAACTCCATGAAAATTTCACATTCGCGAGGCTTTTTTATGCACTAAACTTTATTAAACCATTATGCATTATTATTTATATATACTCTATTCTAAAACTCTTGATAAATTTTATATTGGATATACAGGCGATAGCCTCGATGAACGATTAAGAAAACACAACTCTCAACATAAAGGATTTACAGGCGGATTAGGAGATTGGATTATTTGTTATACAGAAACTTTCGAATTAAAAACTGAAGCCATAAAAAGAGAAAGACAAATCAAAAATTGGAAGAGTCGAAAACTCATTGAAAAGCTCATAGCTGATTCAGTGCATCCCGACTAGAAGTCGGGAAACTCCCACCAAAAGCCTCACATTCGTGAGGTTTTTTTATTTAAGATAAACTTGCTTCAGAGCATCCCGACTAGAAGTCGGGAGAGTCATGGTTGGAACCCTTAACTCCATGAAGACCTCTTGTTTGTGAGGCTTTTTTATTTTCGAAAAAACTTGCTTCAGAGCATCCCGACTATAAGTCGGGAGTGTCATGGATTGAATCCTTAACACCATGAAAATCTCTTAATCGTGAGGCTTTTTTATTATCGAAAATACTGGTTACTCCAGAAAAGCGGAGCATTCTATTGAAGAGCATTTCTACAAAAAAACACGTGATCGCAATCTAATGTAAAATGCGCCTTCATAAGAAGGTTGAGGTTGTATTCGGAAAACATATACATGCCAAGAATTCGACTACCTCAACATGTTAAAACCAACCATCTAGACATTTCATCAGGCATCCACATGTTTCAATTTAATTGGTTCAGTTAATTACCTTTGCGGACATTATATTTACGTTAAATACATAGAACCTTATCCATGGCAATCAAAAAATCCGAGCTCTATTCTTCCCTTTGGGCCAGTTGTGACGAACTTCGTGGGGGCATGGATGCCTCGCAATACAAAGATTATGTATTGACCATGCTTTTTGTGAAGTATGTGAGCGATAAATACGCCAACAAACCCAATAGCCTCATCGAAGTGCCGCAAGGCTCCTCGTTCGATGATATGGTGGCCTTGAAAGGGCAAGCGGATATTGGCGACCAAATCAACAAGAAGATTTTAAAGCCACTTTTTTCTGCAAACGGATTGGAAGGCTCTGTGGAATTGGCCGAT
>JBBALS010000170.1:0-4926 GCA_040402915.1 Flavobacteriales bacterium | reverse complement strand
AGAAAATAGCACTCGATGGTGTTGGACCTTCCATGGCACGCGGAAGCCAAGATGAAAAAGGTAATTGCGCAGATTTAGCAGCAGCCGTTAAAAGAATTGCGAGCGAAATTAAAACACCAATTACACTGTGCGATTGAAGATGCTCGTTCACCAATTCATAATCGTCCAACTTCGCAAACGTAATATTGGCGTGCCAGAGATGATGCGTCATCCACATGGCTAAAATAATTCCAACATCTCCAATGCGGTAAATCGAAAATACTTTGACTGCATTTTTCACAGGCAAATAGCGATCGCGGTAAAAGGCAATGAGTAAGAATGAAGAAATGCCGAGAATTTCCCAACCGATAAATAAAGTCTCTAAATTACCCGAAAGGATGGTGATGTTATACCCAATAAAAAAGAACAAAATGGTATTGAAAAAGCGTTTGTATCCTTTTTCGCGATGCAAATAATACCTACTGTAAATTGTAACCATCAAAGTAAGCAATGAGCCAACAAACAGATAAACTGCCGAGATACTATCGAAACTAAAATCCAAGAAAAACTCATAATCACTAGTTTTATAAAGTACGATATCGCGGATGTCGAGACGTTCGAAACCATGCAAAACCCAAAGTACAAGAAAACCCAGAAACAGCACAAAATGCGTCCCGACAGTGAATAATACCGTTCTCGAAATAGCTTTTTCATTATCCTTATTTAAAAATAAACTCAGGAAGAAACCAAGCAATGGAACGATGATAAGTAAATGAAGTATCGTTATCATAACTAAGATTTTGAAATTAGATAAACGGGTAAATTTTCCTCGTGCGATTCGAATTCTGCAGACATATTTGTTGCAGTTTTTAACTCATTAGAAAGAGTTCTGTATGGAACAAACTCTCCTTCTTTAAACTCCGAGAGTGTATTCGTTTCGGGATTTACAACAACCAAATGAATCCATTCGTTAATAAACCATTCGTAGGTTGCAGGATTCCGCTTAATGGTTTCGAGAACAACCTCTGGAAAATGCTCTACAATGATTAGTAAGCGAACAGGATCATGCACTTCAATCATCTGACTTGGAAGACCGGGCCGTAAATCACCATCAATACCATTGGCAACACCAAACAAGCCCATTACGTTGTGTGGCAATTTTGTTCCTGCTCCCAATTTTTGATTATCAACACGTGAGAAATAATATTCCAAATTAATTCCCCCACAAACGGGCGCTGCAGCATTCAAAATATTCAGCAGATATTTCCCTTCGGGATCGACACGGTAATCGAATGAATTTAAAAATGAACGTCTATCTAAAAATAAACCATTGGTTAATTCGCGTCTACCTATAATACACAATGCGTTTGTTGCATGATTCAATTCGGGACGAGGTTCAAATAATGAAACCGAGCGGATTCGAATTTTCTCATGAATTTGCTCTGGAGACAATTTGGAATTTGTAGAAACCAATCGTCTTGAACGCTCTTTCGAATTGTAATCGAGCGCTTTTTCAAAATTCTCAACATTGGAAATATGCATTTCTGTATTGACAACATTCAATGAATTTTCGTCATAAAAAACGACCTCATCGCGTGTCGTATCATGAAGCGCTCCAATAAACTGGGTTGAATCTGGAATGATAATTCCCCGATTCTTCAATTCGGCCCGAACCTGAGGATGATTGGCCATAAAACAAATCACCCGTGCATTCACCGAACCCGGTCTTCCCGAACAAGCTCCGCAGTCGTAAGCTGCATAATGCGGATTGTTGACACTGCTCGAACCATGTCCGATAACATAAACGATAGATGCAAAATTCTCAACTAAGCCGATGCTCTTCAAGAGATTCTCAACACGGATTATCATTTCATCGATGGTAAACCCAATTTGCAGTTCGCCTTCTTTATCCGACAGATTTTTATTTTCAATACTTAAGCTAGAGAATTTGTCCATGTGGCGCAAAGAAGTTGCCGTTGCAGGACTCATGGATGGCTTAAACAGATTAATAAATAATCGAATTGCTGACCAAAATCCAACCGTTTGAGAAATAATCCATCCCTGAAATAATCCATGACTCCGTTTCGTAAAATGCACATCTTTTTTACGCTTGATTGAACTTCCATTTTCTTTAATAAGATACTTTGGAGTTACTGGTGCCGGACAAAGTTTGGTATGAAACCTACCATTTTCGGGCTTGTAATAAAATTCAACACCAAAAAATCCAGGAGTACCAAATGTTTCGCAATTGGGATCTTGTTTTTCCAAATAACGACGTATGGAACATTCGCGGTCATCAATACAAAATAAGGCTTGAAAGCTACGCGATTTCTTATCTTCAATGTGTGAAGATTGTGTTTCAACACCTTTTAAAACCTCATCGTAATAAGACCATTCGAGCGCCTCTTGCAAGATATAGAGAACTTCGCTCAATTCGGTTTCTGCAACAGGCGCAAAGAGCTCTTCTGGTTTCTCCACCATCTTTTTACAAAGCGGCTCCCAATTTTCACCAAAATGCTGATCGAGTTTATCAATTTCCATCATTAATTCGAGAAGAATCAAATCGTGCAAACTGATTTTCTTTTGGTCGAGTAGAGTATTTGGATCATTTTCAATGGCAGCAACCATTCCCGACCAACCTTGATGAGCAAACTGTTGATCGAATAAGTAGCGCTCATAGAGCGATTCATCCCCAACCAAGACCTCGAGTAATTGTCGAATTGTAGTATGACCATTTAGAAGAAATGCCTTTGCACGAGGCGTTTTGAAGAAACTTGTAAAACTATTTCGTTCAATCTCGCGCACTGAAGCAAGGAATCCTTTATGCGAAACGGGAAAATTCCAAATGGCAATTCCCTGATCGAGGTAACTGCAAAGAATTCGGAATAAGGTAGGATGCACTTGAGAATCGAGGTCGATACGAAATTGCTTTTTCCAATGAGCACGTAACTTTCCTATTCTAGGGGAAATACTTGTGTCGTAAGGTTTACTTAGGATATTATCTTTCCATTGCTGAAGATGGCTTGCGCCCTTCTTTTGAATAATGAGTTTATCCAAAATGTTTTCTCGAATGGAGTTCTTTTCGTAGAGAGTTCTATATTCATCCAATCGCAGAGATACGCTGTAACCAAACATTTCGGAAGCACTGTGAAGTCCCAAATGAAAGTTGCGATCTTGAAATGCGTGAAGCGTATTATGATGAATGAAATCTTTTAAAGGAGCTTGAGCAGGTAAATAGTGTTTTAGTTCGTGAAGCACATGGTGCTCATCGAACGTAGAATGATGTTTCATTTTAGAATAATCAAATAGTAAATCAAATAGCTACTTGAAACTGCACAGTAAAGCAGTTTTTTCGACCACTAAATGGTAAATCACCCGTACTCGAATTCAGATAAATTGGACGTTGCTGCCAATCGAACGTAATTTTTGTATTGTGATTATTGAGGAAGAAATTGATACCCGCATTGGTCATTTGCATCGGCTTCGAAAGGCGGTTGTAATCGCCTAACATGTAGCAGAAATAGGGTTGTATTTTGAGTTTTTCGGGATTCACGAATCCTTTACCCAATACATAGCCAATTTGCGTGTAATAGACAGTTCCAGTTCCGAATAATGGGAATGCATTTCCTGCTCCATTGAATGATGCTTGTGATGCGACTGTTCCGTTGGCTGGATTCATAATCCCGTTATCTCGCAAATATCCATTTCCATAATTACTATTTGTAACAGAGGCATAAACCGTTAATGCATCTCCTTTCTCTTTACGCAATGGCATATCCAAAAACACATCGGCACAAAGCAATGTCATATCGGTGTGCAAAGTATCGTTTGTAGAACTTGTACGCCACATCGCATTGTTTTGAAAGATGGAACCTGCTCCAATATTAAACACTCGTTTGCTCCCTAAATAGGATCCATTTGTGTAGGGTGTTAGATTCGTTTCCTGATCCCAAAACTGCCACATTACATAACCCTGATATTGTTTGTTGGCTGCACCTATTGCAAAATTTGAGTTTGAAGAAATAGGCGAAGTTGTGGAATACAATGTCGATTTTTCAAAGTTCATTGGATCGGTGAGAGCGACACGGTAATCCAATTTTCCTAACTTCCCTTTGGCATACAAACTCAGCTTTCGGTTGAATTGGTCTGTAGCATCGATGGTTGCAAAAGGAAATATGGGACTATCCATGGGGAGAAAAGTGACCACACTTGCATTTGAGAGACGAGAAAGTCCAACCCAATTGGTTAAACCACCACCAATGCTTAGTTTGTCTTTCACAATTGAATATTCTGCAATTGCATCGTGGAAGAACAAGCCCACTTTGCGATCGCTGAGGTGATTGAAATTGTTCATTCCCAACTGAACATAAACAAAAGCACGTTTATTCAAGGCACCAAACAGTTGAATACGGCTGCGACGAATTCCTATATCGAAGGTTTCTGCTTTGGGAGTACCGAAAACAGTTGAACCCGGATTGCTTTGGTTGAATCGTGCCCAAACTTGATTGGTCAGTGTAAACTTGATGTAATGCGAACCATCTTCGTTTAATTTAACGGTGCTTCCGGCGCCATTGAATGGATCCATTTGCGCAAAAATTGAATTGGTAATTAAGAAAATCACCAATAAAAAAACTCTATTTTTCATCGTATTTATTGGTTAAAATTATTTTTTATAAGCAGCCAAAGCGTGTTTCGATAGTGGAGTATGTTTATCCAAACCTTTAATTGTAAAAGATCCCCCCTCTCGTTTGTATGCATTTTCAAAATTGTGAAGATTCTCCAGCACACTATGATCTACCAAACGAGTTTTATCGAAATCAATAATGATTGTTTTACCTGCGGGAATTCGATCTAATTGTTTTTTAAATCCAAGGAAGTTGCTGAATACAGCCGATTTCTCTACCTCGATGGTATAAATTCCTTTTTCTTCATCCACATGCAAAGTCA
>JBBALS010000169.1:0-4938 GCA_040402915.1 Flavobacteriales bacterium | reverse complement strand
TATCGGTAGTTCCAATATACGTGCAGCCGTCACGAGGTATTGCAAATATCATACGCTTGTCGGGACTGTCAAAGTAAACTGCTTGCTTGAGCGAGAATCTTTTGTGATGGACTACAATATGAATCCCTTGCGTAAGATGCAATTGCTTTCCAACTAAAGGTCCTTCTTTTAATCGAATTTCATCAACCCAAGGTCCAGCGGCATTGACCACAGTACGAGCTAAAATTTGAAATTCCTCATTAGACGATTTTTCTTGAACTCGAACTCCTTTTATCTTTCCATTGTCATAAATCAGATCAATAACGGAAGCGTGATTTACTGCTTTTGCTCCTAGTTTAATTGCTGTTTTTAAAACAGATATGGTTAACCGTGCATCGTCTGTTCTATATTCAGTGTATAAAGCTCCACCTCTAATAATCGCTTTTTCCAACAATGGTTCTGCTTGAATACATTCATTGGAATTGAGCATCCGCTTTTGCTCATGTAAAGGAACTCCTGCAAGAAATTCATATAACCACAATCCCAATTTGGTTGATCGCTTCCCAAGTGAACCGCCTTCAATTATTGGCAAGAGCATTGGCTCGGGACGAACTAAATGTTTGGCGTTCTGATATAAGATTGCACGTTCTTTTCCAACTTGACGCACTAAATTAAACTCCAACTGCTTCAAATAACGTAGGCCTCCGTGTATTAATTTGGTTGATCGGCTGCTCGTTCCTGAAGCAAAATCATCCTTTTCTAAAAGCAAAACCGAAAGACCTCTTGATGCGGCATCCAATGCAATACCAGTTCCGGTGATTCCTCCACCAATAATAATTAGGTCGAAAATTTCGGATTGCGCTTCTTGAAGAATTTGGATTCGATTGGATGAAGAAAAATTTAACATACTTAAAATTATATGTTTGAATGCTTATGTCAACGCTTCACTGTAAAAATTTATAAAAGAAATGCTTGTTCATTTCTTAATCAGCACTTTTAATACTGCATGATTCCTTTGTTTACTTTTACAGAAATATCCGCACTATGGCGAAGAAGAATAAAAAGCAGAAAGACAAAGTCCTTGTGAAATTATTGCTGGACGATGTTCTTAAGTATTTCCAAAATGCACCTACACAAATGCATAACTACAAAGATGTTTGTGCTGGTATTGGGGCTACCGATCCGATGGACCGCATTCAAGTGATGGAAGTATTAGAATTGCTGGTTGCCAATGCTCAACTCAATGAACCCGAACCCGGGAAATTCAGATACACAAGCATGGGAAGCAGTTTTGTTGATGGAGTTGTTCAATTAACAACGGGTGGTGCAGGCTATATTATAAGCGAAGAAAGTGCTGAAGATGTTTATGTTCGTGAAAATTATTTGCTCAACTCCTTAAATGGAGATAAAGTTCGTGTGCATCTTTTTGCACGACGCAAAGGGAAAAAATTGGAGGGTGAAGTAGTTGAAATTCTCGAAAGATCCAAAACGCAGTTTGTTGGAATCGTTCAGATGAGTGCCAAATTTGCCTTTGTTGTTCCAGATAGCACCAAAATGCCAATCGATATTTTTGTCCCACTTGGAGAGCTGCATGGCGCAAAAGATGGCGATAAAGTATTGGTAAAAATGATGGATTGGCCCGAAAATGCTAAAAATCCATTTGGTTCGGTTATGAAAGTTCTGGGGAAACCTGGCGATAATAATGTTGAAATGCATGCCATCATGCTCGACTTCGAACTTCCTTATGAATTTTCGCAAGATGTTGAAGATGCCGCCAACCAGATTCCAAATGATATTCCAGAAAAAGAGATAAAAAAACGTCGCGATTTTAGAGGTATTACCACTTTTACAATCGACCCTGTTGATGCAAAAGATTTCGATGATGCGCTTTCCATTCAAAAACTTGAAAATGGAAATTGGGAAATTGGGATTCACATTGCGGATGTTTCGCATTATGTAAAACCTGGTTCTATTCTCGAAGACGAAGCATACAAACGAGCTACTTCTGTTTATTTGGTAGATCGTGTTGTACCGATGTTGCCCGAACATCTCTCGAATGGCGTATGTTCTTTGCGTCCAAATGAAGATAAACTGACTTACTCGGCGGTTTTTGAAATAAACGACGATGCTGAAGTTCAAAGTCAGTGGTTTGGCAGAACTGTCATTCGTTCTATTCGTCGTTTTGCATACGAAGAAGCGCAGAAAGTAATTGAGACTGGAGAAGGTGATTTAAAAGAAGATATTCTGACCTTGAATCGACTTGCCCAAATAATGCGGGCACGACGCTACCAGCAAGGTTCGATTGCGTTTGATAAAGTTGAAGTGAAATTCCGTTTGGATAAGGAAGGTAAACCACTTGGAGTTTATTTTAAAGTGCAACAAGAAGCCAACGAATTAATTGAAGATTTCATGCTTTTGGCAAACCGGAGCGTTGCAGAATTTATTGCAACGATGGGGAAAAAGGAAAGTGATAAACGGAATTCGAATATCAAGAAACCGTTTGTTTACAGAATCCACGACAAACCAGATCCAGAAAAACTCATGGAATTTTCTCGATTTGTGGCGCAGTTTGGTTACAAATTCAAGTTCCAATCCGAAGGTCAAATCAGTTTTCAAATGAACGATTTGATGAAAGAAGTAAAAGGGAAGGGAGAAGCAAATGTGATTGAAACTTTGGCTATTCGTACCATGGCAAAAGCGATCTATTCTTCAAAGAACATCGGGCATTATGGCTTAGGTTTTAAATTTTACACCCATTTTACATCTCCAATTCGTCGTTACCCAGATATTATGGTTCATCGACTATTAGATGCTTATATGGACAATCGGAATTGGGAACAAGAATCGGAATTGGAGATTCGTTGTAAACACTCATCAGAACAAGAAAAACGTGCTTCCGATGCAGAACGTTCATCAGTGAAATACAAGCAGGTAGAATTCCTGAAAGACCGAGTGGGAGAAGAGTTTAGAGGCGTTATTTCTGGAGTAACGGAATGGGGGATTTTTGTTGAAATCGTTGAAAACAAATGCGAAGGATTAGTTCGCTTGCGAGACATTCCAGACGATTATTATTTCTTCGATGAAGAAAGCTATTCCATTATTGGGAAAGAAAGCAAGAAACGCTACCGCTTAGGAGACGAAGTTACCATTACAGTAAAACGTGCTGATTTGGTGAAAAAGCAATTGGATTTTGCTTTGTTGGATGAACGTCCAAGAAGGATAAATCGAGATGATGTTGTTCGCGAACCTAAAAAACGAAATCGTTATAAACGTTGATTAAATCGGATCGCTTTTTTCACTCCTACTCTATAAATAAGCTATTCTTCTATTTTTAAAATGGATGCTAGTATTCATGTGCAGGGCATTTTAAAAACCCTACCCGACAAACCCGGAGTGTATCAATATTATGATAGCGAAGGGAAGATTCTCTATGTTGGCAAAGCGAAAAGTCTGAAGAAAAGGGTGTATTCGTATTTCAATAAAGACCATCAAGACAGTGGAAAAACGCGGGTTTTGGTTTCTAAAATTTCAGACATCAAAACCATTGTGGTCGATACCGAACTCGATGCATTGTTGTTGGAGAATAATCTCATTAAAAAATACCAACCTCGATATAATATTCTATTAAAAGACGACAAAACCTATCCTTGGATTTGTATTAAAAAAGAACGGTTTCCAAGAATTTTCCCAACACGCCGTTTGATTAAAGATGGCTCTGAATATTTTGGTCCATATCCGAATGGGAAAGTGATGTACGCCTTACTTGACTTTATTCACAATCTTTATCAACGAAGAACTTGTAACTTGGCACTTGAGCCCAATGCAATTCAAAGTGGGAAATTCAAAGTCTGTCTAGAATACCATATTAAGAATTGTTTAGCTCCTTGCGTTGGCTATCAAACCGAAGAAGATTACAACGTTGTAATTCAAGAAATTCGGCAACTTGTAAAGGGTAATATTGGTGATTTAATGAAAGGCATTCGTTCCAAGATGATGGAGTATGCCGGCAATTTTGAATTTGAAAAGGCACAGGATTTAAAAGAGCGGCTCGAATTACTTGAGAAATTCAAAAGCAAATCGACCATTGTAAATCCAAGCATACATAATGTGGATGTTTTTTCCATTCATTCGGAAGAAAAAGTTGCGTATGTAAATTACCTAAGAGTCATTGAAGGAAGCATCGTGCAAGCATTTACCCTCGAATTAAAAAAACGTTTGGATGAGCAACCAGAGGAACTTCTTAGCATTGCCATCGGAGAAATGCGTCAACGCTTCGACAGCAATGCCCGTGAGATAATTGTTCCGATAATGCCCGATTTGGAGGACGATTTTTTAACCATTACAATACCTCAACGGGGCGATAAAAAAAGCTTACTTGATTTAAGTGTTCGGAATGTACTCAATTATTTGAGGGAAAAGAATAAACAACTCGAGCTTGTTGACCCAGAAAGGCATTCCAAACGTATTCTTGAAACACTGCAAAAAGACTTGCGCATGCCCCTATTACCCAAGCACATTGAATGTTTCGATAATTCAAATTTCCAAGGAAGCTACCCTGTTTCTGCTATGGTATGTTTCAAAGATGCGCGACCTAGTAAAAAAGATTATCGGCATTTTAATGTAAAAACGGTTGTTGGGCCCGACGATTTTGCAACAATGGCAGAAGTGATTGAACGTAGATATAGTCGCTTGTTAAATGAAGATGAAGCTTTGCCACAACTTATTATTGTTGATGGAGGAAAAGGGCAATTGAGTGCCGCATTGGGCGCATTGGATAAGATTGGCTTACGTGGAAAAATTAGCATTATTGGCATTGCGAAACGATTGGAAGAAATCTATTTCCCGGGCGATCCTTTGCCATTGTATATTGATAAGAAAAGCGAAAGTCTGAAGTTGATTCAGCATTTACGAAACGAGGCGCATCGATTTGGCATCACCCATCACCGAAAACGCAGGGAT
>JBBALS010000168.1:0-4939 GCA_040402915.1 Flavobacteriales bacterium | reverse complement strand
ACCGGCAAGCTGAATAGCATGAGAATGAATGGGATTTTGATTTTTGTGCGCACGACTGCAAGTTATAATTCTTGATTAGTATGTAAAGGACTTATCAATAAAAAACCGCGCAATAATTTTACACATAGAATTCATAATTCAGAGGATTTTTGTCATTCTAGAAATTCATACAGTTTTAATCTATTCAAGCAAATGGAAACAAAATTTGCCCGAATTGTAATGTGTATATTTACGTTCTAATTCAGATTCGAAATCCCACATGACCAATAACGACATCATTAAAAAGTTACGTGTTGCCTTGCAGTTGCGCAACGAACATATTGTTGAAATTCTTGCTCTTGTTAATTTTAGGATGACCACATCGGAGCTTTCTGCATTTTTTCGCAGTGAGGATCATCCCAATTACAAACCCTGCGGAGATCAAGTGTTGCGAAATTTTTTAAATGGATTAATCATTCACATGCGCGGACCTATGGAAAACCCTAAGAGTGATAATTCAGACAACGAGCTTCAAGATTAGATTGACAGTTGATTGAATACATTTTGCCTGTCCTGAAATCATTTGCAAAATCTCCAACATTCACGTTGCGGAGTTGTACCTTCGCCACATGTTGACAAAAGAGCGTATCGAAAATGTGCTGAGTAATTTAGCCATTCAAGCACTTAATCCAATGCAAGAAGCCGTGTTGGATTGTGATAAAAATACACCCAATATATTATTGCTCTCGCCAACAGGTTCGGGTAAAACCCTTGCTTTTCTATTGCGTGCTTTAGATGTTTTGGATAGCGAAAAAACCGGTGTACAAGTTCTCATTGTTGCACCTGCCCGCGAATTGGTTTTGCAAATTGAAGGTGTTTTTCGTTCTATGAAAACGGGTTTCAAAGTTTCGGTTTGCTACGGTGGACATCATTCACGCACCGAACAAAACAGATTGGCCGAAGCTCCTGCACTTATTATTGGAACACCAGGTCGCTTGTTCGATCATATTTCAAAAGGCGTTATTGATACTTCAACCATTCAAATGCTCGTTTTAGACGAATTTGATAAATCGCTTGAAATGGGTTTCCAGGATCAGCTTGAGGTTATTTTCAATTCCTTATCTGGAAAGCAAAAACACATGCTTACTTCGGCAACAGAGTTGGATGAATTTCCGGGTTTTGTTCCATTTCGCAATCCCAAAGTATTTAATTTCCTGCATCATAAAGTAGAAAGTAAATTGAGTATGCGGCTTATAAAAACTCCTGCCGAAGAGAAACTTGATACCTTGTTAAAGTTGGTCGCAAGTTTTAAGCAGGAAGTAAGTTTAGTGTTTTGTAATCACCGCGAAGCTGTTGAACGCATTGGATTGCACTTCCGCGAGCAAGGTTTTGCGCATGGAACTTTTCATGGGGCAATGGAGCAAGTCGATCGTGAACGTAACCTGATCAAGTTCCGTTCGGGTTCCTGCTTGGTTTTAATCGCTACCGATTTGGCTTCTCGTGGTTTGGATATCCCCGAAATTCGACATGTAATTCATTACCAAATGCCGGTTCATGAAGATGCATTTATTCACCGTAATGGACGAACTGCTCGGATGCACGCCGATGGTCAAGCGTATATTATTCAAGGTGATGATGAGAAATTACCCGACTATTTAAACGTTTCCCTTCCTGAATTAAAACTCCCATTGAACATAGCTAAAATTGAACTACCCGAATTTGAATGTGTGTATTTTTCGGCAGGGAAAAAAGATAAAATAAGCAAAGGCGATTTATTGGGATTGTTGATGAAAAAAGGTGGCCTAATACAATCGGATGTTGGATTAATTTCCATTACCGATCAGGCATCATTTGTTGCTATTCATAGAAAGAAAGTCCCCAACTTATTGAAATTGATTGAGGGAGAGAAATTGAAAAAGGCAAAAGTGAAAGTAAGCGTAGCGCGATGATCGTTACCAAATGAATAAAGTTTAATCAACTTCATTCATTTAAAAATATCATATAAAAAAAGCCGGACTGAATGATACAGTCCGGCTTTTAATAAGATAAAAAATGATTAGTGTTTTACAATCATTTTAACGTTTCCGCTTTTGTTTCCAATAGTAACATTTACCAAGTAAATTCCTGATGGAAGTTCATTAGTATTTAAACTAACACTGTGTTGACCTGCAGCAGCTTTTGCGCTGTTTAAGTTCAATACACGTTGTCCAAGCATGTTAACCACATTGATTGTAACAGTTTCATTGTTATTCAATTCGAATTTCAAAGTAGCTGATTCATTCGAAGGATTTGGCATTAAAGCAAGTCCTTGAATTTCACTTTTTACATCATTTGTAGAAACTGCATAATTCTTATCAATTGACATATAAATAATGTCATTTGCAATATCTTGAGGGTGAATCGCAGCATCAGCAATTGTTACAGCCGAACCTGGCGTGTAATCGCGTTGATATAAAATGTGGATATTGTTATCTACATTTTTTGCCATTGAGCAATACTGATACTCAGCAAATTGGTCAAATCCAGCAAGTTCATCTCCAACAACATCAGTAGGGTCAGTCCAAGTTGCACCGCCATCTGTTGATCTTTGTAAGTAGATGTGCTTGTAAGATGGTCCTGTTCCTAAGTAAACATAATCAAGACCTTCTCTGTATGCAGCATAAGACAAATATATTGTTCCGTTAGCATCGATACCCGCACTTGGAAATCCAGCCATTCCAGCTCCATAAGGAACTGTAGTTGCATTACTGAAATAAATAGAAACATTAAATGCTGTCGTATCTCCATCTGCTTCAATTGCTCCACCAATAACTTGAGGTAAAGAATCTGCAGCAAAAGTTTCATTCCAATACATGATACCGTTTGTGCCTGGATAGTATGATGTTAAAGCATCTGCAACAATATCATTCGACATATAACCTAAACCATAGAAAACATGCGCATTGTCGTTATTGTCAAGAATGATAGCAAATGAACCATCGTTGGTTTCAACACGCTCCAATTCATAAACACCATTTACTAAAAATGAATCTACTAGACCATCATTATTGAAGTCAGTTAAAACTGAATCGGTCCATGGCTCATATTGAAAAGGTAATACTGTGCGGCTAGTCCAAGTTTCACCATTATCAGTCGATTTCCACATGTTTACACGTGAAGTGTTATCACCTGTAACAATTGCAATCGTACTTCCTTTAACATCCATTGCATATGAATCGCCACCAAAACTTCTGAATAATGTTGAATCACCTCCAGGAAGTTGAACCATCAATTTGTCGAAAGTAGCTCCTCCGTCAGTTGAACGGTTGTATGTTAAACATCCATCAACACCATTGAAAATGGTTCCTGCAAGTGCAGTTGGAGGTGTAACACCAATAACGTGAACAGTTTTTCCATCGGGACCTCCTGTACGCATACGTGGCCAAACCAATGGCATATCTGTATTGGGAGTAGTAATCCAATTTTCTCCAGCTGGATCGATGGAAGTATTGCGGCTAATTTGCAATGCATCGATAGCTGTTTGGTGAGAAACAACAATGTCTCCTACATTTGAAACACGCGCCAAAGAACCAAATCCTGTACGAACATCTTCAACGCGGTAGATGTTAGCTGCATCATTGTAATCTGGAAGTTTTGTCCAAGCTGTACCATCAAATTGTTCGTATGCCATACCACGATCACTCCAAGCAGTTGCTTGATTACTGAACGTCCATAATGCGGATAACGTACCATCGCCAAAATTCTCCAAACGGTAGTTCACAGAATTGTTGGTTTGTAAATCGTACAATGTTTGACCAATGCGAACTTCAGGACCAAATGAACGATTTGTTGTGCTCGCTACAGTTGGATTGCTTGGTTGAATAGGGTAAAAAGGAAGTTCCAAATTCCGCAAGTGATTATGAAGCGGACGTTTGAATTTGACATTTTTTTGTGCTGCACTTGGCTTCCCGATTAATTTGCTTTGGGCAAACAAACCTCCTGAAGTTACTAAAGCAGCTGCGGTAACAATTGCGTAGAATGAGTGTTTCATGTGAATTTAATGTTAATAATTGCTGTGAAAGGCAAATCTAATAATATTTTAATTCAAAAAACCTAAGTTGGAAATCTTCATGAAAAATAGATTGAAATTTTTAATAATCAATCTTTTAGCAAATTTCATTTTAAAAGGCAGAATGCTTATCAAATCAAGATTGTTTAACGCTAAACGTTTTTTGTTTGAAGTGTTTTCATCCAAACCGCGAAACTCAAAAATTTAAATATTCGTCCCGTGTCAATTTCAGAGTTAGGATTGAATAGTTTCCCAAATTCTGAATGGATTTTTTTAACATCCAAATATGGATCAAGCGATTCGGTGAAATAAGATTTAAATTCAGGAGCGAGCTTGCGAATCCACGCATTGTTTGGTGTTGTATAGCCTTGTTTGTCGCTCCGGTTTTTAATTGCTTGGGGAATTACTTGTTCCGAAGCTTCTCTTAACAAGGCTTTCAATTGAGAGCCATACATTTTATAAGATGCAGGAACGAAAAATAAATACTCTATCAAATGAACGTCATCGGCAAAAGGTGTTCGCGATTCTATTCCATGCCACATCGCGCAGCGATCTTCACATTTTAAATAGCCTTTCAGGGACGTATTTTGCATCTCAAATGCTAAGCGACTGTTTAAATTTTGCTGTTGATATTGGCGCTGATTGTTGAATCGTTGAACATTGTTATTCAAGAAATCCTGATTCATAAATTGATGCTCATTGAAATAGTTTTTCTGAAGATGTAAATTCATCCCTGCCGGTAATCGAAAAACATAATCGAAACGGGCTTGTTGGTGAAAATGAAATTTCAAATTCTGTATCAAACCGTTTCCAGCTTTCATTTCACTTAACTTATCACGAACAGATAATCCTTTCCAATAAAAGGAACGATGCGGATCATATCCTCCAAAAAGCTCATCTCCACCTGTTCCC
>JBBALS010000167.1:0-4948 GCA_040402915.1 Flavobacteriales bacterium | reverse complement strand
ATTCCATTGAAAATCGATTGAGCGTGTCGTTCAACAATTACAATGAAATTAATTACCCAATTCTTGAAAAAAATATAATTTGATATGAGTTTACTTGAAAAACCCAACACAAACGTTTCGAAATTTACTAAACTCCTTTGGTGGTGTGCCGGAGCAGATCCGCGGTTTTTACTTTTGTCGCCTCATCAAGATCGTGTTAAATATGCCGGAATTGGTGGGATTGTATTAAGTACTGGATTGCTTGCCGCATTTGCCGGTGGCTTTGCATTTAATACGGCTTTTGGTCCCAAGGGATTGGCTGGCGATGATGTGTCTAATACAAGTTGGTTAATAGGTTCTGCTATTTTTGGTATATGTTGGGGCTTTTTGATTTTCAATTTGGACCGTTTTATCGTTTCATCAACAGGAAAAGGAGATGGTACAGATTCTATATCACTCAAAGAATTCGGACAAGCAATTCCTCGTATTATCATTGCCATTATTTTAGGGATCACCATTTCCAAGCCCTTGGAATTAAAAATTATTGAGACCGAAATCAATGTGGAACTCAGAAAAAAGCAACAAGAAAAGTTGGATGAATTCAATAAAAACACCTATTCTAAATTCAAAGAACAGATTGCATTGTTAGATGCTGATATCAAGAAAATTGAGCAGGATCGTTCTGTAATATTGCAAAGTCAGAAGAATGCTGAACAAGAATACATCGATCAAATGCAAGGGCGTGCGGGAAATGCTGGTTATGGGCCGCGTGCAAAACAATTGGAAGTATTGAAAAATGAAAAATTAAAAGATGTTGCTGATTACGATTCCCGCCATGCAGTAGAGTTAGCGAATTTGAAGAAGAATCGCGAAAAGAAATTGAATGAGCAGGAGAATGAACTCAATGTTGTCAATAAAAAACAAGCGGAAAATTTGGATGGTTTATTGGAACGAATAAGCATTGCAGAAGACATTGGTTTTGGATTGGGTATAGCGCTTATGTTTATATTTCTTTCCATTGAAACAGGCCCAATTTTCTTCAAAATGATGATGAATAAAGGTCCATACGATTACATGGTTGAGAATTATAATTATCGCATGTATGTTCAAAATGGAATTGTGAAGGAAGAATATGTTTTCGAAGGACGCGATGGAATGAAGCTCATGGAAAAGATTAATTTCTTGGAAGTAGAGAACGATCGAAAAGAAAAAGTAGAGCAGTTAAAAGCACAGCACGAATTAAGCAAACAGATTATTGGAACCTGGTCTGGAATTAAGCAAAAGGAAATAGAGAATAATCCAACCGCTTATTTTGATGAAGGTAAAAATTCTACCACTAAAGCATAATGCAATTTCTAACCAATAAATTGCTTGGTATTGATTCAATAGTTTTGTCACAAACAAGCACATCGGAAAAGAATTTATACAATCTCTCGGGAATCTTATTGGGCATTTGTTTGCTAATAATTTTCATCTCCGATGGATATGCTGGCTATTTGTACAGCGGAACAATTGTGGGTGTTATTACTAGTGCAATTTTTATTGGATTTATTCATTATTCCATTTATCGACTTTCATTGTTAACGCTCACAACACGGCCTTTTATAGAGAAAGAAGTGGATTCCAATAAATTGAAGAAAACAATCATGCAATTAATTCCTTCAATATCGGGTTTGTTAAGATGGGTTTTTACTGCTTTTATTGCTATAGCGGTTGCATTTCCTGCTTCAACGCTTCTTCATCATAAGCAAGCAATGGATATTCAGGATTATCATCGAATTGAATTATTGAAAGATATTCCTCCAGCATCGAAAGCATTTCAAGATATCAAAACAGGAAATTTCCCCTTTTTAGTTTTTGAATCCATGTTTCAATATTCCTCTTTCAGGCTGGGTGTTTTGTTTTTCACACTCCTACTTTTCTTGCCATTGTTTTTACTTTCTAGTTTGAGAAATAAAGAAACTTATCAATACACTCGCATCCTTAGAGATATTCAGAAAGAGGAAATATTATTAAATTATCATACAACAATCAAAGATTCGCAACGATTTTTGGATAAGGAATTTGCAACGAGTTTAAATTTGGAAAAGCAATGTATTTATGCAGATGCTCCTTTCAATTCGCAATTCAAGAATGAAAATAATCGGAACTTTGGAAATAAAGAAGCATTCTATACCTATTTGAAATCTCTTTGAAGTGAGCGCATTAAAATTTACATACTACAAAGGGATTTTAAATTCGCAGTTTCATGTTCCCAAGATTAAAGACCGTCAAGGAACTCGAATGGGAAATGTTGTTTTAGAACGACGTTTTTTGCTCAAAGATCCTATTGAAATTTCGGAAAGTGAATTCCGTGATAAAGTCTCAAATCGTCATTCTGATGGAGCCATTGCATGGCAAAGAAGATTTGTTGATAGCGATTCCAATCAATCATTTCATATTCAACCGCATGTATATCAAAAAGGTAGAGAGATAGTAGAATTCGAATCTGCGAGTAAAGAACATGCTGAAATTGTGGATGAACTTTTTGTGGTATACACTTCCACAGAAGCCGATAAAGCATACAATGCATGGGATTTTATAGCACAAAAAGATCATTCATTTCATGGTCGAATTTCGGGTGAAGGCTATTGCAGAGTTCCCAAAATTTCGGATGAAGAACGTGAGAAACAATTTGCAGAATTGAATGAAATTGAACGTCTTAATATTCTAAAAAACAGAAGAGGTTGTTTTCATTGGTTTATGCCGAATCGCAATCCGATGTCTTTATTTACAGGTAATACTCCTGGTGGTTTAGGAGGAGGTTGCATGAAAAAAGGATGTGGTAGCATGGGATGCGGATTGTTATCCTTGTTGGCCTTATTGGCTTTGCTGCTATTCCTTTGGAAGAGTTGTGATAAAACAGAAGAAGCTCAACAACAAAACTCAAATAGGGTAATCCATGATACGGTATATATCAAAGATAAAAAGCAGATAAAAGAGTTTGTAGATACTACAACCATCGAAAAAACGGAAGCAATCTTGTTGCCTAATGTTCAATTTTACACCAACAGTGCTAATTTGTTGCCGTATTCCATTCAATCTATTCAGGAATTAGCCGATTACATGGCTGCGCATCCCAATGCGAATGCAGTTATTAAAGGGCATACCGACGATGTTGGAGATGCAGATGCCAATCTAAAACTCTCTCAAGCGCGAGCAGAAACAGTAAAGCAGGTTTTAGTATCGTTTGGTATTGCATCGGAACGAATCGAAGCTAAAGGATTTGGAGAGAGAATGCCAAAGACCCGAGATCAAACGGTTGAAGCAAGAGCTATAAATCGCAGGGTTGAAGTGGAGCTTACTAATACCGATAATGTAGAAACAAAGCGAACCGAAAAAAAGACGAAAAATGGCAACTAAGTACACGCATTTTAAAGGCAAGTACCTGGGTTATTTTAGTCCGGATAAACCTCAGCATGTCCATGCTTTTACATTCCAAGATTTGCAATGGGAATCTATCGAAATTACAGATATTGAAGTACTTGATGATCGCGTAGTTGATTCCGAAAAAGTGGGCGATTATATTTACATGCCAATGTTAAAGGCACGTCCAAAAAGCAAAGTGAAAGCCGTTTTGCGAAAAGGGATTGATGTTGTCATTATAGGAAAAGACGATCAAGCGTTTTCAGAAGATTTGCACCACGTAATCATGCGCAAGCAGGGTGGAAATAGGCTAGGGGAGTTTCAGCCTGTTAGGGAGAGCGGAATGGTTAAAATTAACGATCATACTTATTGTTCCTCTGGCGAAATTCGATTTTCAATTCCTGATGGTGAAATTGCGGTGCCGATTAAACCTGTTGATGTTCCGGTAATTTCTAATGTTGATATTCCGGTTATTACTGCACCTCATCACGAAATCAATGTTATTCCTGATTTGGTGATTAATCCAAATCGAAATATAATACCCACCACTATTTTGCCACCCAATGTGCCTAAATTAGGATGTTTGGGTATGATTTGGAAGTTCATAAAATGGTATTTTATCCTAGCCTTAATCTATGCTTTGTTTACAGGAATTAGTGGTTGGTTTAAAAAAAGTGGAGATGAGAGTAATCGTTTTAAAACCGACGATGGGGCAGTTCAGGAAGATAAACCTCGATTAAATCCCAAGCAAGATACACTTGCACCCATGCCTTGGGATTATCTCACCGATCATCGTATTGTGTGGTCCGATTTTATTTCACATCGCTTTTTGGCTAAGTATTCAACCTCGTCAAAGAGTTTTGAGGACTCGCAAAAACAGCATGCTCCATGGGCCAATCCTCAAACAAACGACGCGATGAGTTTTTGGAATGGTTTGTATTCAAGTTTCTCTTCTCATGATTCTGAAAAGCTTGATTCATTAACACAGTATTTCAATGCAGAACGTCAGCGAAATGCTATGGATGCTGCCTCAACAGCCGAAATGGTCATTACATTCATTCAGGAAATCCCCTATTGTTTGGTTCATGAAGGTAGTTGCAGTGATGCCATCAAATTTGGAGGTTTTGTGCAAGAATATCATCAAGCCCATAAGCCGTGTTTACCTCAAATTATTGGAGGAGTTCAATCGCCTTATGAGTTTATTCACAACCTCAAAGGCGATTGCGATACGCGGAGTTTGTTGGGTTTTACCTTGCTTTCTCGCTTAGGTATTCCGGCAAGCATATGGGTGAGTAATGAATACGGACATTCGGTCATGGGAGTTGGTGTTCCCGGACCTATTCAAAATGTGAAAATGGTAAATGGCTTCCGACACGCAGGCGTTGAGCTTACGTCCAAAGGATTCCGACTTGGTATGCTTGCACCAGAACATTCAAACATGAACAACTGGGATGTTGTTTTATATAAAAATCCTTAAACTAAATCTTAAAACACAGTCATGAATTTACTTACACTTCTTCAATCGGCATTGGCTTTTATTATTGGCATAACCTCTTTGTTTTTG
>JBBALS010000166.1:0-4960 GCA_040402915.1 Flavobacteriales bacterium | reverse complement strand
GATAATCAATCAATAAATCTTCCTAAAAAAGAATTTGAACTCATCTCATTACTTGCATCTCGACCAGGGAAAGTCTTTACACGCGAAGATATTTTGAAAAACGTTTGGGGTGACGATGTTGTTGTTGGCGATCGTACCATCGACGTTCATATTCGTAAATTGCGTGAGAAATTAGGAGATGCATATATTCGTACAATTAAAGGAGTAGGTTATAAATTTGAATTCTAAAGCAATACCCCGGTTAACATTCGCGCAAAGACTTAATACGTCAACACCACGCAGTCTTTCACTTTTTCTCGCATTTTGGTTTTCAATATGCGTAGGATTTCTTGTTGGTATTTTTGAATATATATTCCATCGAGAACACACCATTTGGGTTCCCGTATTTGTTTTAGTATTCACTTTTGTACTGTCTTTTTTCCTATTTCAGTTTGCTGTTGAGCGTTTCATTTACCGAAAAATAAAGCTCATTTACAAGAATATCCACAACCTCAAACTGAAGAAAGGTCAGAAATTAAAATCTGTTGATCTAAACACCGACATCATTTCGGCAGTAAACAAAGACGTTGAGGCATGGGCGAAAGACCAGAAAGAAGAGATTGAATATCTCAAGAATTTGGAAAATTATCGTCGCGAGTTTTTGGGGAATGTTAGTCATGAATTAAAAACGCCTATTTTCAATATTCAAGGGTATATTATGACCTTGTTGGAAGGAGGATTGGAAGATTCGTCCATCAATAGAACCTATCTCGAACGTGCTGAGAAAAGTGTGGAACGTATGGTCAATATTGTGGAAGATCTCGAAATTATTACCCAATTCGAATCGGGGCAATTAATACTTCACAAAGAGAAATTCGATATCATAGAATTGGCGCGCGATACCATGTCGAGTATTCAATACAGTGCGGAGAAAAAGAATGTGAAATTATTTTTCAAAGACAGCTACGATAAGCCCATTTACGTAAAAGCCGATAAGGAAAGTGTCCAAAAGGTGATCAGTAATTTATTGGTGAATTCGATTAAATACAGCAAGCAAGTAGGGGAGACCAAGGTTTCTTTTTACGACATGGATGAAAATATTTTGGTGGAAGTAACCGATAACGGAATAGGGATTTCGCAAGAACACATTCCCCGATTATTTGAACGTTTTTACCGTGTCGAAAGAAGTCGTTCGCGCGATATTGGTGGAACCGGTCTTGGACTTTCCATTGTGAAGCATATTATTGAGGCACACAATCAAACCGTCAATGTTCGAAGTACGCTCGGAATCGGGACCACATTTGGTTTTACATTAGCGAAATCGCGCTAAGTTTATCAATTTCTTACCCATAATTATTTTATCGCAAAAGGTACATTGCGTCAATTTTAAGGATTTCTATCGAAAACCATTTAAATCGCAATCGTATTCTTACACTTTAAATAGTGCAACAAGAAATTTTAATAAAACCCAATTGTAGATATTTCGTTGGGTAGGATGAATTTTGAAAACAAATACACAATTCATTGTTAACACTTTTAATTTTACAATCAAACAAACCAATCAAACACTCTCTAATTTTATAAAAAAAACTCATGAAAAACTTTACTCTTTTATCGGCTGCTATGGTCGTTTCTTCGGTTATTGCAAATGCACAAACCATCACATCGTCTTGGGTTCCAACTGTTGGATTTTCTCAAACGCACAATGTTGTTAATTTGAATGGACCCATTGCACCCGGTTCAGCAGGTCAAGGTCAAACTTGGAATTTTGCAGGTGCAACATCCGATTCTTCTTACACTGAAACAAATTTAGCCCCTATGGATGCTGCTGGAGGTTCTAATTTTCCGATTGCTTCTTATGGAACGCAAGTATCAGATACAACCGGAACAACATTTTTTGCAGCATCTAATTTGTCATTGCAAGTGATTGGTTCATATATAGGTAATAACCAGGTATCATTTGTATCAACTTACAATGAACCGCAGACAGTTATGCAGTTCCCTGCTTCATTCAATTCAGCTTTTGTAGATTCTTTCCATATAAACACAACAACGCCTTTTATTTCTCAAATATATGGGATTAACGATGTTCGGGTTGATGGTTCGGGGACATTAACAACACCAACCGGAACATACAGCAACGTATTACGAGTTAAATCAATTAATATTTACCAATTAGGGTTTACTTTCCCTCCATTGCCAGGAACGGCTACATCAGGAACAACAACAAGTTATTTGTGGGTTTCTCCAGATTATCCAGGATATATGTTGATGAATTATTCAATCAATGTTGAAGGAACTACTTCCGATACTACTATCACATATTCTGAAAATCCAGTAGGTATTCAGAATGTTGCTAATCAAACGCTTCAAATTTCTCCAAATCCAGCGAATTCATTTGTAACTGTTGGTTTCCCTTCAGGTGCAGAATTAAACCGTGTGGAAGTTCTTGACTTAAGCGGACGTGTTGTGGCACTTGAAACAGTGAATGGCAAATCGAATCGCTTAACAATTTCAACATCTTCATTCACAAACGGATTGTATGTCGTTCGTGCGGTTGATACAAAAGGTTCTGTTGTAACAACAAAAGTTACGGTTACTCACTAAGCTTTAATTATATCTCAAAGCCGGTTCTTCATCCATGAGGAACCGGCTTTTTTGTTTTTATCTTACAATTGAAAAGGAGATCTAGATTAATTATTTAGCTATTTCAACTTTCAAATAAATGGAATGGATGAACAAACTATTCTGGTTCTACTTTATCACAGGTTAAGCATTGTAAGCCCTCTGCGGTCATCTGATACGTTTGATTTAGCAATTCCGTATTATCGTAATTCTCTTTTGTATTTGCGTTGTTGAGAATTTGTTCTGTTCCATTTTTGAACGAAACAAATTTTCCCTGTGGAATAAAAACATTCACTGAAACTTGCTGGTTTCTCCAAATGTTCTGCTTCATTTTGAAATAAGGATTGAAATAGACGGTGTTGCCTTTTTGACGATAATAATAATTGCTCTCCGCAGCTTGATTTATTGCCTGTTTGTTATCCATGCCACGTGCATTTTTTTCCGCAGTAATAACAAAATTGGCTTCTTCGGTAGAATCAACATTTAATTGGATTCGACCATTAATATAACGTTCTCCATCGTTGAAATAGAAATTCCAAAGTCCCATTTTTAGAGAGCGTTTGAGGTTTATTTCGCTTCCGGGTTGAATGGCAATATTTAATGTATCGTTGCTTGTCTTGGTGAGTTTTACATTTTCAATGATTCTTCCGCTTGAACTAAATTCACGAAGTAATAGTGAGCCGGAAACAATACAACAAATTAATCCAATGACTAAAATGATTCCGTTGATGGTTCGCATCCATCGTAGTCGAAGATTAGGATGAAAAAGCAGACGAAAGCCATTCGTAAATAAACCTAGAATGGGCCAAAGAATAATAAACATGAGTCCGAGTAAAAAGATGTTGCGTTGGTTTTCGGAAGTGAAAAATGTGGATAAAAAATCCTGAATCGAGAAGTTGCTGATTTGTGCATTATTACTAATTGAAATGATGTTTCCTCCACTAAACAACAACGATAGCATCACAAAGAAGAGCATACCACCAAGCAGAATAAAGATAACACCCATCGATTTTCCCATAAACAATAGAATTCGTCGGAAGGAATTGAACACAATTCCACTTATTTCTTGAATGAATTCACCCAAACGTCCGTGAACATTCGCTTTCCGAAATCCTTTGCTTGCGTCTTCGCCAAATGCCTGTGCACGTTCTTTGAAAATCTTTGCTTCTTCTCTAATTCGACGTTCAATATTTTCGATGTTCACTTTTTCGCCGCGCATCTGAAGTTTCTCGGCGGTTGTATGTGCTTTGGGAATTACAATCCATAAAATGATGTAAAGAAGTGGACCCGAACCTGCAAGAAATAATGCAATCACAAATGCCAATCTCAACCAAACGGGGTCAATCCCAAAGTAATAGGCAATGCCCGAACAGACACCACCTAAAACGGCATCGTCCGAATCGCGGAACAAACGTCTAATGCCACCCTGCTCCTTGTTTTCTTTTTCATCAGTTGGTTTTTGGGTCTTCGCTTCATCATCGGTATAGACTTCCGGTTCGCCCATAATACCAATCACTTCATCTACTTCTTTCTCCAATATTACTTGCTTTGTTACAATGTACTTCGCAAATAATTCTGCAATACGCGCTTCTACATCTTGAATAATCTCATCACCTCCATCGGTTCCCACAAAACATTGACGTATCTCATTTAAATACTGAAACAAACGATTGTAGGCGTTTTCCTCAAGATAAAACAACATCCCACTCAAATTAATACTGATTGTTTTATTCATGATTTCTGTGTATTGGGTATTTGTAATTGTGAAACTGCGCTGACTAAACTAGTCCAACTTGCACTTAATTCAATCAGTGCCAATGTGCCTTGTTCGGTTAAACCATAATATTTTCGTGGTGGCCCCGAAGTGCTTTCTTCCCAACGATAGTTTAGCAAGCCCGCATTCTTTAAACGATTTAAAAGCGGATACAAGGTTCCTTCAACGACAATTAACTGCGCATCTTTTAAGCGATTGATTATATCGCTCACATACGCGTCGTTATTCGATAGTATAGATAAAATACAAAACTCCAGCACGCCCTTGCGCATCTGTGCTTTGGTGTTTTCGATATTCATTCAGCAAATGTATGAAATTATAGTACTATGCAATACAAGGTACATAATAAATGAATGAAAGTTTTTAACTTAATCCACTTATGATTTTATTTGAATGAATTTAATGTGTTGATTGGGAATACGAAAGCAAAATAAAAAGCCCCCAAACGGGAAATAAATCCAATTGGGGGCTTTGAAATTTTATAGTTTGTTAAAGCGTATCAGCGCTGTATCCATAAACAGCAGGATTTTTTCCGCCCATGGGTCTAACATACGATGAAAGTTGTCCTCGGTGGTGAATAAT
>JBBALS010000165.1:0-4961 GCA_040402915.1 Flavobacteriales bacterium | reverse complement strand
GAAACGGGCAGGGGAGGAGCGAGCTTTAGAAAAAGGGCTTCGTTGAATTTTTGAAAGGTGTTTACGATTGTTCTATTTTCAATGCGTGTAGAAAGTTCAATACGCATTTTATTGAGATTGAAGTGCTTTTTGCACATCTTCCATCAACCACAT
The DNA here is from genome assembly GCA_040402915.1 of Flavobacteriales bacterium. Classification (GTDB taxonomy): domain Bacteria; phylum Bacteroidota; class Bacteroidia; order M30B66; family M30B66; genus CALQRR01. The sequence continues at coordinate 4,808 of JBBALS010000165.1, read as the reverse complement.
GGGTGTTGAGGTTGCCCCGCATATTCCAACAGTGTTGCCGGATTCAAACCAACTGAAATCAATTTCATCAACACGACTAACGAAAAATGTTTGCGGGTTTTGATCTTTACAGACATTATATAACACCATTCCATTTGACGATTTCGTTCCGCCTACAAATAAAATTTTATCAAACGATTTAGCAAATCCGCGTAGTTCAACATCTCGATCGCTTACTTGGCTGCAAATGGTATCGTGCGCATTTACTTTAATTCCCTTCGCTTCGAGTGCTTCGCGGGTTTCGCGAAATTTCTGTTTGCTTTTCGTTGTTTGGGTGTAAAGCGTAATTTCCTCTGGTAAATTTTGTCCTTCCAACTCCGAAATGTCAGAAAAAACAATGCCTTCATTGTTAATTTGTCCCATCAAGCCTGTCACTTCTGCATGCCCTTTTTTCCCCATAAGGAAAATGGTTTCATTTTTATCAAATGAGCCACGAATACGATTTTGCAGTTTTAAAACAACCGGACAAGTAGCATCAATAAGCGTAATGTTATTTTCGATTGCTGTTTGATAAGTTGAGGGCGGTTCACCATGAGCGCGAATGAGAACGCGATCGTTTTTTAATTCACGAAAAGTATCATGGTCAATAATACGAAGACCCTTAGATTTTAATCGATTTACTTCTTCGTCGTTGTGAACAATGTCTCCCAAACAGTATAAATATCCATGCTCATCCAACATATCTTGAGCCATTTCGATGGCATAAACCACCCCAAAGCAGAATCCCGAATTGGAATCGATTGTTACTTGTAGGTTCAATGATGCATGCATGATGTATAAAACTGAAAAGCGATGAGAATGTTTAAATACTATTGAATGAGTGTTGTAGATACGAACGAATGATGAGGAAATACTTGTAAGAATTTCTCACACGAATTCGTTTTTCTAAAATCTCGGAAGGAGAAGTCTGTGTAATTTTTTTCAATAAGTTGAGGTAATATACATAGGCAATGTAAACCCCAAGTCGAGCTCCTTTTGGAAGCGCTTTAATCCCTGCCAATCCTGCGTTGAAATCGGATAATATATCGGCCTCAATTGCTTTCTTGCTTGAGGAATCAAACTCTTTGATATTGAGGTTTGGAAAATATACGCGACCTAGTGTTAAGTAATCGTTCTTGATATCCCTCAAAAAATTTATTTTCTGGAATGCAGAACCAAGGCGCATTGCAGGTTTTTTAAGTTCTTGGTATTGCGCATCGTTTCCTTCACAAAATACCCGTAAGCACATTAATCCAACTACCTCGGCAGAACCTAAAATATACGTTTCGTAGGTTTGTTGGTCGTATTCGCGATCACTCAAATCCATTTCCATACTGTGAAGGAAAGTCTCAATGAGATCGTCTTCTATATTATATGTATTGACAACGTGTTGAAAGCTGTGAAGTATGGGATTTAAACTGATACCACGACGAATGGCTAAAAATGTATCACGCTTAAATTCTTCGAGTAATTCGGCGGCATCATCGCGATTGAAGCTATCTACAATTTCGTCGGCAAAACGAACAAAACCATAGATTGAATAGACCGGATCATGAAATTTAGTTGAGAGTGAACGAATGCCAAGAGTAAAGGAAGTACTGTACTTGTGCGTAGTTATTTTGCTACAACCAATACTTACCTTTGTGTACAAATCCATCGTTCATTTATTGAATCGCAATTTAAGCAATTCAACTAATTAAATTTAGTTGTTGTATCCTTTTAACATGGCCATAAGTTGACGACGAGCTAAGAATATTCTGCTTTTTACAGTACCGATTGGAAGGTCAAGATAATCACCAATCTCTTTGTATTTATACCCTTCAAAATACATCGTAAATGGAATACGAAACTCATCTTGAAGCAAGGCAATTTTTTTCAAAATCTCTCCTTCCGAATATTTTGACTCGGGCGATGTGCTCTGAGTTTGTTGTGGAATATTTATTAAGAATAAATCCTTCGATGAATCAATAACCGTATTAGACTTAACGTTTCGACGGTAATTGTTGATGAAAATATTCTTCATGATTGTATACAACCATGCTTTTAAATTGGTGTTGTCAGCAAAACGATGACTATTGCTTATGGCTTTTAGCATCGTTTCTTGAAGTAAATCTTTTGCCTCCTCATCGTTCGAAGTCAGGTTCAATGCAAAATATTTAAGTGGTTTACTCAAATTAATAACTGCAGTATTGAATTCAATTGCTGACATGATATATTGTTTAATGTTTCGACAAATATATTAAACAATATTTGTTTAACAAATAAAATTAAAGATTAAACAAAATAAAATTCACCTTCAAATTCTAGAACATTAAAAAACGGCAGCGCCATCCAATAAAAAACGCCCAAGATCCTGTTTGATCATTGGGCGTATCAGTTAAATTTTTGAATCTAGAACTTAGATTTATCGGCTATTTGAATTAAATCATGAACTGAACTCAACAGGGTGACATTTTTCCATCGAATTGTAACATCACGTGTTTGCGCTCCTGCAAGCAAGATTTTCGTTTCTCCAATTTGTGTATTCAGTTTATCTAAATACTCGTAAATAGAGTCTACAGAATATGCAGCAGTAAAAAATGTAAGTACATACTTAGGCTTATATTTTTCACAATAAGTTACCACATCAATCATCGGTACCATTTGCCCCAAATAAATAACTCGTTTGCCTCTAACTTTCAATATGTATTTAGAAAAAAGCAATCCTATTTCATGCAATTCCCCATCGGGTAAATACAATAAATATTCATCAGCACCTGGAGAGGTGTTTCCAGAATAAGCGTCTACTGCAACCAATATTTTTTTCCGAATGAGGTTGGTAATAAAATGCTCTTGAAAGACATTCGATTCTCCCATTCTCCACATCATTCCAACCTTTTGTAAAAATGGAATCAGAATATTCAACATGGTTTGCTCAAATCCATATTTTAGGGAACTTGTACTTATTACTTTTTCAAAACGATCTTCATTAAGTTCAAGCATCGCTTTAATTAGACTATCGGTTTGAGCATCAAAAAACTCATTGGCGCTCTTCGGTTGTTGAACCATTTCATGAATTCGGTCAACAATCTCTTCGTTATTTAACTTTGCTAAATGCGAAATTTTTCCTCCATGTTTAATGAGAAGCGAAATATTTAATAGGACCATCAACTCCTGGTCGTTATACAAACGAATATTTGTATCCGTTCGATTCGGGTTTAACAAACTGTATCGTTGCTCCCAAATGCGAATAGTATGTGCTTTAATTCCACTTAAGCGTTCTAGATCTTTAATCGAATATTTTGAAGTCATAATTTGTTAGATTCTAATGTAATAACCTCGAAAAGGGTAGGTTTTCTTGATTGAATTGTTCAACAAGTAAATGACTTTAATGTTTAATTTTTAATAAAAAAACAGGAAAAGCAATTCGATAGCATTACATTTCCTTATCTTGAGCATAGAGTTTTGCAATGTATTTGCCCAGAATATCAAATTCAATATTTACTCGGTCGCCAATTTTCAATTGGTGAAAATTGGTGTGTTCCCAAGTATAAGGAATGATTGCCACTTCAAACGAACTATCCAAACTATTGATTACTGTTAAACTCACACCATTTAAACACACAGATCCTTTCTCTACGGTAATATGTTCACGATTCTTCGCGTACGAAAATCCCAATCGCCAACTTCCTTGTTCATCAATAAGCGAATCTAAAATGGCGGTCGTGTCCACGTGACCTTGAACAATGTGTCCATCAAGTCGACCATTCCATTGGATACATCGTTCTAAATTCACTTTAACGCCAGCTTCCCAATTCGATAAATTTGATTTTTGAAGGGTTTCGTAAATAGCGGTTACCCAATAAGAATCTCCATCAATAGAAGTAACAGTTAAGCACACACCATTATGTGAAACGCTTTGATCCACTTTCAATTCATTGGTAAAGGAACTACGAATTTTGAATGATGCATTTTCACCATCGTTTATACGTTCTTCAATAATACCCATGGTTTCTACAATCCCTGTAAACATAGTTAATTGCCGTTTTTTGAGTTGTTTCCAAACAATGATATTGTACCTTTTAATGTCCGAATAACATTGCTATCTAATCGAATTTCTTCTACATCACATACATAGAAATACACACCATCGGGCAATTTATTCCCGCTCGAAGCATCATTTCCATCCCACAAAATATCGGGATTGCTTGTGCTAAACAACTTATTTCCCCAACGATTGAAAACATCAAATTGAACGGAAGCGATGAAAGCATAAGGAAAGGGCTTGAAGGTATCGTTCACTCCATCGAGATTGGGCGAAAATGTATTCGGCAATTCATACACCGGGCAATTGTCAACGCAGGAACGGACAAGTATACTTTCATTCTGAAATGAATCGATTGCGGCAACTGCATAGCAACCAGCAACTGAGTTTTCTAAAATGTGCACATAACTACTTTGCGACCCATTTGGAAATTCACTTAATACTTGCATATCGCCTGTGCTCGTTGTTGAATAATAGATTCGAATCAGAACGACATCACTATAACAGGAATCGAAAGCAGGAAATTCCCAGGAAATCTCATTTTTTAAAGAATCGCAATCCGCATTCACCAAAGTTATGGGGGGGCAAGGTGGTTCAGTATCGATAGCACTTGAACAAACCTCTTGTGAGAAATTTAATATCGGATCAATAAATCCTGTTCCGCTGTATGCTCCTTTCGATTGAATTTTATAGCAATATTCAACTCCGTTTGCAAGTCCAACATCCTTGTAACGGTTTTGAATACAATATCCAATAGAATCGAAAG
>JBBALS010000164.1:0-4966 GCA_040402915.1 Flavobacteriales bacterium | reverse complement strand
TCGATACGAATACTACCTTTTTGAAACGCATAAAAGCGGTTGATGAGGTTAATGATGGTTGTTTTTCCCGATCCAGTTGCGCCGACAATAGCAATCGTATTTGCAGGAGCCGCTTCAAAACTTAAATCGCGCAGAATCCAATCTTCCTCATTGTAAGCCATCCAAACATGTTCAAACTCGATTTTACCTTTCAGTGTTGCTGGAGAAAACTCACCGCCTTCATCGGTAAACTCTTTCGTATCAAGAACCGCAAAAACACGTTCCGAGCTTACCATGCCCATTTGCAATGTGTTAAAACGATCGGCCAAAGTTCGGATAGGACGAAAAAGCATATTCACATACAAAGTAAATGCAACCAAATTTCCAATGGTAAACGTTCCTTCTATAACACCGCGAGCGCCCAACCAAATGAGTAATCCCAAAGAAACAGCGCTTAGAATTTCAACAATGGGCAAAAACACTGAGTAATGCCAAACCGAACGGATATTCGCTTTTGCATGTTGATCATTTATCTCGCGGAACAATTCCATTTCCTCCTTTTCACGATTGAAAATTTGAACAATGTTCATTCCGGTAATGTGTTCTTGGACAAACGTATTTAACCGGGCTACCTGCGTTCGAACATCCTGAAAAGACGATTTAATGCCGTTCTTGAAGATATTGGTTGCTACCAAAAGCAGCGGGATAGTGGAAATGGAAATTAACGCCAAACGCCAATCGGTCCAAAACATCACCGCCAAAACCACGGTCAATTGCAATAAATCGCCAAATACAATCACAACACCTTCAGTAAATATGCTGGCAATGGTTTCGATATCGCTCACCACGCGTGTTACAAGCATTCCAATGGGATTATTATCGTAGTATTTAACACGTAAACGGCTAATGTGGTTGAATACATCCGTTCGCAAATCGCGAATTACACTTTGTCCGAGTAAGTTGGTGATGAAACTGCTCGAAAAATGCCCCAATGCTTCCACGATCAACACCCCAATCATGATGAGTGTCATGCTGAGTAACATCGAAGGATTCGCGTAAAGTATATAATGGTCAACAGTATACTGAATGAGCAATGGGCGAACGGGCGACAAAAAAGCCATGAAAATAGTTAAGCTTACAGAACACCACAGCCAAACCTTGTAGGGTTTTACATAGGCAATTACACGTCTCAATAAGGTGAAATCAAAGGCTTTTCCCGATACGCTCATACGCTGCAAATATAGAACTTAGCAACTTACTAATTGCCTGAATTGGGCTCCAATTGAAAGGAATCTGGATACTTTACTTCTGTTAAAAATAAACCTGAAGCAGGAACACTCATTCCCGCATCCGATCTGCTTTTCGATTCAATAACTGATTTCATCTCTTCGATGGTTCGTTTTCCTTGTCCTATTTCGAGCAGTGTGCCCACAATGGCGCGGACCATATTGCGTAAAAATCGATCGGCACTAATCGTAAATACGAGCAATCCATTTTTCTCTTCCCAAACAGCTTTTACAATCTCACAATTATTGGTAAACACTTGAGTATTACTTTTCGAAAATGCCGAGAAGTCCTGTTTGCCATACAATTCCTTTGCAGCAGTATTCATTGCTGCAATATCGAGTCTACCTTGCTTGCTGTCGGCTTTCAGGTAATGCACCATACCATCTAAAAAAGGATTTCGTTCTAAAGCAATACGGTATTCGTAGGTGCGTTGTATGGCATCGAAACGTGCGTGTGAGCGATCATCAACCAAATGGATAGAGCGAAATTGAATGCCCGGAATTTTCATTGCTTCCAATTTGTTCAAAATCAGTTGAGTCTCTTCAATGGGCTGTTCTATATCGAAATGTGCGTAAAAATCATCGGCATGAACACCGGTATCTGTTCGCCCGCATCCGAGTGTTTCAATGGTACATCGAAGGGCCAAACTCATTGCACGATCAACGTTTTCTTGAACCGTGTGAGCATTGTTTTGAATTTGCCAACCATGATAAGTTGTTCCTTTATAACGTAAACGAATAAAATAGCGCATCGCAACAAAGGTAAGCGGCTCATTTGTATATCAAACATCATAATCAAAATTCATCAGAATTCGACTACTTTCGCTTTAACATTTTTTTTAAAAATAAGTCTTGACGAAAGTTATACAATCTACTTTCTTTGCGATTCAAAATACATAGAATTGAATTATGGCAGACATCCGCGAAATAAACGAGAAAATTGAACGCGAATCAGCATTTATTGAGTTACTAAAAATGGAACTCGATAAAGTTATTATTGGACAACATTATATGATCGACCGACTGTTAATTGGACTGTTGGCGAATGGACATATACTCTTAGAAGGGGTTCCCGGATTGGCAAAAACCTTGGCGATTAAAAGTCTTGCACAAACCGTAGATGCTCATTTCAGCCGCATTCAGTTTACGCCCGATTTGCTCCCAGCCGATTTGGTTGGAACCATGATTTACAACCAGAAGCAAGAACAATTCAGTGTACGTAAAGGTCCCATTTTCGCTAATTTTATTTTGGCCGATGAGATTAACCGTGCTCCTGCAAAAGTTCAAAGTGCTTTGTTGGAAGCCATGCAAGAGCGTCAAGTAACCATTGGGGATACAACGCATAAATTGCCCGAACCGTTTTTGGTATTAGCCACACAAAATCCGGTAGAGCAGGAGGGAACGTATCCACTTCCAGAAGCACAAGTCGATCGTTTTATGTTAAAGGTTGTGATTGGATACCCGACCAAAGAAGAGGAAACGAAAATTATCCGAAACAACCTTGCTGCTGAATATCCGAAACCATCACAGGTAGTTCATCCGGATCAAATTTTACGTGCACGACAAATTGTACGTGAAGTCTATATGGATGAAAAAATTGAGAAATACATTATCGATATTGTCTTCGCAACGCGCTTCCCGAAAGATCACAACTTAGCAAAATACCAACCTTTGATTAGTTTCGGAGCATCTCCTCGTGCCTCAATCAGCTTAGCTTTGGCTTCAAAGGCATACGCTTTCATCAAACGCCGCGGTTATGTCATTCCAGAGGACGTTCGTGCAGTTTGTATGGATGTGTTACGTCACCGTATCGGCCTGACCTACGAAGCAGAAGCAGAGAACATCACCACCGAAATGATAATTAACGAGATTTTGAATGTGGTGGAGGTGCCTTAATTGAGATTTGAAAATTTGAAAAATTTGAAGATTTAAAAATGGGCTTTTATGCTGTTATCTTATTACTATTTATTATTCTAAAACTTAATTAATACTATCTATATAAACTTAAAACTATCTATTATGCGAAATGATAAACCGAACATGATTGTTGAATTGACGGAGGACTTAGCAGTCAATGTCGTTAATTTTTGTCGTGAATTGTCCAATCAAAAACATTATAATTTATCAAGTCAATTATTCAAATCAGGGACATCTATTGGAGCAAATACTGTAGAGGCTCAAAATGCGGAAAGTAAAGCCGACTTCATTCATAAAATGAAAATATCAGCGAAAGAGGCCGATGAAACAGCCTATTGGCTGAGAATCTGCAAACGAACCAACTAAATTAGTGAAGACCATATTTTACATAGCCAAACGCAAACATCCATTAACATACTTTCAAAAATAATCTCAACGACCAAGAAGAGTATAAATAAGTAAAATGCTCATTAAACAAGTAAATCGCAAATCCATTAGCCATCGGATTTTCAAATTTTCAAATCTTCAAATTTTCAAATCACAACTGTGGAACAAAAAGAACTCCTAAAAAAAGTACGTAAGCTCGAAATTAAGAGTCGTGGACTTTCTGCGCAGTTGTTTTCTGGGCAATACCATAGTGCGTTTAAAGGGAGAGGTATGTCGTTTTCGGAAGTGCGCGAGTACCAGCCGGGTGATGATGTGCGGACGATTGATTGGAATGTGTCGGCGCGGTTGAATCATCCGTATGTGAAGGTGTATGAAGAAGAGCGAGAACTCACTATCATGTTGGTTGTAGATGTAAGTGGATCGAACGAATTTGGTACACAATCGCAATTCAAAATGGATCTGCTCACCGAAGTCTGTGCTGTTTTGGCATTTTCGGCCATGCAGAACAACGATAAGATTGGGGTGATTTTCTTCAGCGATAAAATTGAAAAGTATATACCACCTAAAAAAGGGAAGTCACATATTTTGCGAATCATTCGTGAGTTGATTGACTTCAAACCCGATAATCGCCTAACTAACATTGATCAGGCTTTGCGCTTCTTAACCAATGTCATTCGCAAGCGTTGTACTGCTTTTGTCCTTTCCGATTTCTATGGAAAAGGATATGAGGACACATTAAAGATTGCCAATAAAAAACACGATATAGTTGCATTGCGACTCAGTGATCCTCGCGAAATTTCTATGCCCGATGTGGGATTAGTTCGATTTAAAGATGCCGAAACTGGAGATGCTATTTGGGTAGATACATCAGACCGTTCGGTTCGAAAAGCTTACGAGGTTTATTACAAAAAACACGAGGATTTCGTGAAAAAGGCATTCAGTAAAGCCGGTGTCGACCAGGCCATTTTGCAAACCGACCGCTCTTACATTCAGCCATTAAGTAACTTATTTAAACGCCGAGGATCACGATGAAATACATCCTTTCTTTTTGCTTCTCTCTACTTTTATTAGCTTCCCAAACGCAGGCACAACAAGCAAGCGTTCAATCCGATCGATACCAAATTCGTCTTGGAGAATCGTTTTCCCTCACCCTAAAAGCAGCAATTCAAGACGGCCAGCGTGTTGTTTGGCCTGCTTTTAATGATTCCATTGGTCCTAATTTCGATATTTTAAAATTAGGGAAAATTGATACTTTACCAGATTCTACAAAAGCGGGAACGCAGTTTATTCAAAAAATAGAAGCCACTTCGTTCGATAGTGGAATGCATACCATGCCTTTTTTTGCGTTCTATATTATCTCAGCCAATGTCGATACCGCTCACATTGTAACCTACCCA
>JBBALS010000163.1:0-4967 GCA_040402915.1 Flavobacteriales bacterium | reverse complement strand
TTTATTTGTTCGCGAATTAAATCGTAATCAATCACTTCTTCTGTAATGGGATGCTCAACCTGAATACGGGTATTCATCTCCATGAAATAGAAGTTACGGTGTTTGTCAACCAAAAACTCAATGGTTCCAACGCCTTCGTAATTCACCGCTTTTGCAGCTTTAACGGCAGCATCGCCCATTTCATCGCGCAATTCCTGTGTCATAAATGGAGAAGGAGTTTCTTCCATCAATTTTTGATGACGTCTTTGAATCGAACAATCGCGCTCACTTAAGTGACTAACACGCCCGTATTGATCACCAATAATTTGTATTTCGATATGACGAGGTTCTTCGATGTACTTTTCCATGTACATGCCATCGTTTCCGAAAGCTGCGGCAGCTTCTTGACGGGCAGAATCCCATGCAGCTTCTAGTTCATCTTCTTTCCAAACAATACGCATCCCTTTTCCACCACCTCCAGCTGTTGCTTTAATGATGACAGGGTACTTTATTTCTTTGGCTGTTTTCTTTGCATCTTCTAAGCTTTCAAGCAAACCTTCGGAACCCGGAACTGTTGGAACGCCCGCTTCTCTCATGGTTGTTTTTGCCATCGATTTATCTCCCATCTTCTCTATTTGCTCGGGAGTAGCACCAATAAATTTGATGTTGTGGTCCTGACAAATTTTCGAAAACTTCGCATTTTCAGAAAGGAAACCATAGCCAGGATGAATCGCATCCGCATTGGTTATTTCGGCTGCCGAAATAATGTTGGCAATATTCAAATACGAATCTTTGCTTGGTGGGGGACCAATGCAAACCGCTTCATCAGCAAATCGAACATGCAGACTTTCTTTATCGGCTGTTGAGTAAACTGCTACGGTTTTTATTCCCATTTCGTGGGCCGTGCGAATAATACGCAACGCAATCTCGCCACGATTGGCGATTAGGATTTTTTTGAACACGTTGTGAAATTTTTTACCGTTAAATTAAATTCAGGCAGGTTCTACCAGAAATAGAGGTTGGTCGTATTCAACAGGAGTGGCATCATCTACCAAAACCTTGACAATACGTCCTTTAACATCACACTCAATTTCATTGAATAACTTCATTGCCTCAATGATGCAAATTACTTTACCTGGTGCTACTTCATCGCCAACACTTACAAACAAAGGTTTATCTGGACCAGAAGAACGATAAAACGTCCCAATCATAGGAGATTTTATGGTAATGGTGTTGCTTGCAACTTCGGCTACAGGAGCAGGAGTGGAAGCAGTTGGTGTAATTACAGGAGCGGGAGCAGCAGCAGCAATAGGCATTGCAGCAGGCGCTTCGGAAGCAACTTGATACACAATTGTGTCTTTCCCCGTTTTATTGGGAGATTCTGTTTTAACGGTAAGTTTGAAATCGTCAGTTTCGAGTGATACTTCACTAACGCCCGATTTGGCGACAAACTTAATAAGATCCTGGATTTCCCGGATGTCCATATGATATCGGTGTTTGAATGAGTTTGTAAATATATAAAATTATGATTGCTCGTTGCATTAGGAGTTATATGCCCATTTCACCCAAACTGCCCCCCAAGTAAATCCGCCTCCAAATGCAGCAAGCATGAGATTATCTCCTTTTTTAAGTTGTTTTTCCCACTCCCATAAACACAATGGAATGGTTCCGCTGGTTGTATTACCGTACTTCTGAATGTTAATCATTACTTTATTTTCATCAACACCAATCCTTGTAGCCGTAGCATTTATAATTCTTTTGTTTGCCTGGTGCGGAACAAGCCACTGAATATCGTCTGAAGTAAGGTTGTTACGTTGCAGTATTTCTTCCGCAACATCAGACATATTGGTAACAGCAAATTTAAATACAGATTTGCCTTCCTGATATACGAAATGTTCGCGGGCGTCAACAGTAGCATGACTTGCTGGTTTTACTGAACCTCCTGCTTTTTGATGAAGAAATTCGCATCCAGCTCCGTCCGATTTTAGCACCGAATCCATCATGCCTAACTCTTCGTTTGTTGGTTCGAGCAATACAGCGCCACAACCATCACCGAATATGATGCAAGTTGCGCGATCTGTATAATCAACAATAGAAGACATTTTATCGCCACCAACCACAAGAATTTTCTTGTAAGCACCCGATTCTATTAATCGAGCTCCGGTTGTAAGTCCGTAAATAAAACCACTACATGCTGCACCCAAATCAAAGCCCCAGGCATTTTTCATTCCCATCTTATTCGAAAGAATGTTTGCTGAAGCAGGAAAAACCAAGTCTGGAGTTACTGTGCAAAAAATAACAACATCAATATCTTCGGGGTTTGTATTGGTTTTAGCGAAAAGTCCTTTGACAGCTTCGACAGCCATATCGGAAACACCCAAACCTTCTCCCTTTTGAATATGACGTTCAGAAATTCCCGTTCGTGTTAGAATCCATTCATCGGTTGTATCTACCATTTGCTCTAATTCTTTATTTGAAAGAATATAGTCTGGAACATATCCATGAACGCCGGTTATGGCTGCGCGAATTTTAGTCATGTTGAAGAATCGCTTTTGTTTTTTCTGTTAGTCTAAATGAACAATTTCTTGTGCTTCAATAATCGATGGTACGTCACCAATCAAAACAAGCCGGCAGGATGTATCGATTACATCAACAGCCAGCAAAGCTCCGCCTATGGTAGCTTGAGGAGCAAAATCTCCTCCCATGATATCGAGGCCGATGCGCATGGAATTTCCCCGTTCAGCCGATAGACCTCAGGTAATTAAGCGTTCGTTTTCGCTTCTACTACAAGTTTCCCTTTGTAATAAAGAGCTCCATCTACAAAGTATGCGCGATGAAACAAGTGAATTGTTCCAGTTGTTGAACACTTCGCCAATGTAGGCAATTCTGCCTTGTAATGTGTTCTGCGTTTATCGCGGCGGGTCTTCGAAATTTTCCGTTTCGGGTGTGCCATGGGTTGTTATATAATCGTTGTGAAAAAATACTTATTCTTTATCTTTATTAAGGCCTCGCAATTTATCCCAACGTGGGTCAATTACTTCTTCCTCTTGTTCTTCGGGCATTTCATCTACCAAAATGTTTTCAAGCCTGTCAAGTACCGATTGATCACACATGCTGCTATCATTCGAAACTTCACAAGGCACGACACGCAATGGAAGCGAAAGTCCTATTTCTTCATATAAATGCTGTGAGATGTTATACTCGTATTCACCGCGAGGCAAAATAACCAATTCGTCATTATCGGCGACGCCTTCTCCGATTTTTAAAATCAATAAAGATTTTCCATCAACCGGATAGGGATTTACTGCAGCACATCGGTCGCACATTACTTGTACAAATCCTTTGAAGCTGAAGTTGAGTGTAATCAGATTGGTTTGCTTATCTAAAACCAAATCAACCTGAATGTCTCCACCATCTACAAGAGCATTTTCAAATTCCTTAAAGAACGCATCCTTGATTTCGTAATGAAAATCATGGATATCCTCACTTAAACCGGAGAACTGGACATTGAATTGACGTAGATAATCCAAATCAGGGTTTTTTTAGGGAGGGCAAAGATAAGAGAAATTTTGTTTTGACAATTGGAATATTTATAATTCCATGTCTTTAATACAAAAATTCGTGGTTAATGATATTAAATTTCTTCCGCAACTACTTCCTTTACACCAGGTACCATGCGGACAAGCAAGTTTTCAATACCCGATTTCAATGTCACTTTCGAAGAAGGACAACCAGAACATGAACCTTGAAGCGCAACCGTTACAATACCATCATGAAATGAACGAAATGTAATAGCACCGCCATCTTGCTCCACTGCAGGACGAATATATTCTTCCAAAATCCCAATAATGGCTTCTTCTGCACTTCCTTCAATAATGGGGAAAGAATTATTCTCAATTACGGGAGTTGCATTTATAGGATAGCTTTCGATAACAGGCAATCCTTTTGTAAAATAATCAGTTAAAAATTCTCTAACAGGTGAAGTGAGCACGGTCCATTCTTGTGCATCTGTTTTGGTAATGGAAACAAAATTATTGCTAAAGAAAAGCGATTTCACATAACCACCTTTGAATAGTTCTTGGGCCAATGGAGCGCCTTCGCAATCTTCTTCCCGCAAATATTCTACACCCTTATTAGGTTCAATTATCAATCGATTCGCCACAAACTTCATGGTGCTTGGATTGGGAGTTGATTCAGCGTAAACAGTGGTTGGAGTAAATGCCATGGTAAATGTTCTTCTGCAAATGTACATGTAATTAAACTTTACAGCTCCATCTCATTATAATATTCATCGAATAGCAGATTGATATTTTCAAATTGTATGTGCATCATAAATGGTGCTTCGAGATTATATATCCTACTTCAAACACCAATAAATGATATTGAAGTAAATCGCACACCTCAAATTAGCCCGATGAAACATTGCATCTGTAAGGTTTTTACAAGCGAAAGAAAATTACAGGGATTTATAAAATATTTAATGTATTGATATTGTGAGTTATGTGATTTATTGTCTCCTGTCTATTCAATTTTCTTCATGTAAGAATGTAACCCTTTTTTCAAAATTGGGTAAAGGGATACAAACAATCTAACCTTATCGTTTATGAAAATTAACAAACTCCAACTCCTAATCCTTTTAATTAGCTTTTCAGCAGGATTAAATGCTCAAAACAAGAATTCGAATGCAGGACAAATGGTTACTATCTGTCACCAAACCGGAAACGGAGGTTCTCATACGATAACAGTAAACATCAATGCTTTACAAGCACATTTAAATCACGGCGATGTTTTAGGAGCTTGCGTAATTGCAAAGCAACCAACTAATTCAAATCCTACCGAAAATGGTGATTCAAACGACGATAGCGAAGAGAATGATAACGATGATGATTCAAATGACGAAGGAGAAAATGAAAATCATGATGGTGAAGAAAATACTAGTGATGATTCAAACGATGATTCAACTAACGATTCTGGTGAAGAAAACACAA
>JBBALS010000162.1:0-4982 GCA_040402915.1 Flavobacteriales bacterium | reverse complement strand
CTGCCATCCTGAACTTTGCAGAAATGCAGTCCGAAAACAAAATCCTCATCATTGGCAAAATGATGGAACTTGGGAATACTTCAGAAATGGAACATGCTAGAATTGGTAAATTAGCTACCAGTAAAGCATTCAAGGAAGTTTATTTGATAGGTGAATTTTACAAAAAAGCGGAAGTAACAGGAGCATCTAAACTATTTGACACCACCGAAGAAGCCTTTTCTTGGTTTACTGAAAATCCAATTGAGCATGCAACAATTCTCATCAAAGGATCAAGGGCCAATAAAATGGAAATGTTGCAACCTTTATTTTAAACAAAAAAGCCAGTCTTATTTCTAAAACTGGCTTTCTCAATATTGAATATCTATTAACTTAAAATAGATCGTGCAATAACTATTTTCTGAACTTCGGAAGTACCTTCATAAATCTGAGTGATTTTAGCATCACGCATCAAACGTTCAACGTGATACTCTTTCACAAAACCATAACCACCGTGAACTTGAACGGCTTCAACTGTAACTTCCATCGCAACTTTCGAAGCGTATAGTTTTGCCATTGCTCCTGAAGTAGTATAATCTAAATGATTGTCTTTATCGGAAGCTGATTTAAAAACAAGCAATCGAGCCGCTTCTATTTCGGTAGCCATATCAGCTAATTTAAATTGAATGGCTTGATGCTGAGAAATTACTTTTCCAAAAGCAGATCGTACTTTTGAATATTCCAAAGCAAGCTCGTATGCACCCGAAGCGATTCCTAAGGCTTGAGCAGCAATACCAATACGACCGCCAGCAAGCGTTTTCATTGCGAATTTAAATCCGAATCCATCTTCACCAATACGATTCTCTTTCGGAACTTTCACATCATTAAATAATAATGTGTGTGTATCTGAACCACGAATCCCTAATTTATTTTCTTTAGCTCCTACAATGAAACCTTCCATTCCTCGTTCGATGATGAATGCATTTATTCCTCTTGAGCCTTTCTCTGGATACGTTTGGGCAATTACAATATAGGTTGAAGCAGAACTACCATTAGTAATCCAATTCTTAGTACCATTTAACAAATAATAATCACCTTTATCTTCCGCCGTTGTTCTTTGAGATGTTGCATCTGAACCCGCTTCTGGTTCTGATAAACAAAATGCTCCTAACTTTTCACCTTTAGCAAGTGGGATTAAATATTTCTGTTTTTGTTCTTCATTTCCAAATGTTTCAATTCCCCAGCAAACAAGCGAGTTATTTACAGATACAGCAACAGATACAGATGCGTCAATTTTGGAAAGCTCTTCCATAACCAAAACGTATGAAAGCGTATCCATTCCACTTCCACCATATTTAGGATCAACCATCATTCCCATGAACCCCAATTCACCCAACATTTTAATCTGTTCAGCAGGGAATTGTTGTTTCTCATCGCGTTCAATAACACCTGGTTTTAATTCATTCTGCGCAAAATCTCGTGCAGCTTTTTGTATCATCAGATGTTCTTCGGATAATTGTATGTTCATCTATTTAAAATTTATTTGACAAAAATAGGAGTAATTTTATCATAAGACAAGATTAACATGGAAGTATCATCAGATGTTTTAACTGGAATTGGATTGATGTCGGGAACTTCAACGGATGGACTTGATATTATTGCAGTTACGTTCGAAAAAAAATTCAATAAACTACATTATACGATTCATGAATCTTGTACGATTGAGTACAATGAGATATGGAAAAGTCGTTTGTTACATGCTGTGAATTTGCCTGCTCCCGAACTTCGGAAATTGGATATTGATTTTGGGATTTGGATGGCTGATCAAGTAAATACATTTTGTGTAAATAAAAATTGGAAAGCCCAATTCATAGCTTCACATGGACATACTGTATTTCATCAACCTGAAAATGGATTCACATTACAAATCGGAAATGGTGCTACGTTGGCTGCAAGAACAGGCATTACAAGCATTTGTGATTTTCGGCAGGGAGATATAAGTCTTGGTGGACAAGGAGCACCATTGGTTCCATTAGGCGATGAACTTTTATTTACTGAATACACCTACTGCCTTAACCTAGGCGGATTTGCGAATGTTTCGTATGTGGAAAAAGGAGAACGCATTGCGTATGATATATCCGCGCTCAATGTGGTTCTTAACGAACTTTCGAGAAGATTGGGGCATGAGTATGATCACGCGGGAGAAATAGCATCAAAGGGGAAAATAATTCCATCCTTGTTAGAACGACTCAATACATTAAAATATTACCAACTATCAGCTCCTAAAAGTTTGGGGACTGAATGGGTAAAATCGGTGATTGATCCATTATTACATGAGTATTGCACTGAAGACGTTCCTGATTTATTAGCAACTATGGGAAACCACTTTGCGCAACAAATAGGCAATCAACTTCAATTAGAAGGAAAAACATTGGTAACAGGTGGTGGCGCTAAAAACACTTGGCTCTTAAATCAAATAAAACAGTACTGCGTGAGTACTTTAGAAGTACCCACAACAAACCTAATCGATAATAAAGAATCCTTGATTTTTGCGTTGTTGGGATACCTCCGAATACTCGGAATTCCCAATACACTTTCCACTGTTACAGGAGCCCAAAAAACTATTTCGGCCGGCGCTGTTTACCTAAGTTGAAAATTAGAAATCAGAATCGTCGAAGAATTCCTCTTCTTCGTCATCATCATCTGCGAAATCGGGATCAGTAAGATCTTCATCAAGATTAAAATCTTCCTCTTCGACATCATCTTGTTCATCAATTTCGACTTTATCAAAGTCATCATCATCTTCTTCAAGATCCTCGTCATCGCCTTCTAAGTCTTCATCAAACTTAGCACGCCAATTTTTATTTTCCTTTGGATTCAATGGTTTCAGACGAGTATTCCGCTGAAACTCGCTGCTGAATTCGTCAATTCTGTTCAACGGCTTATCAGACTTTGTTTGCATTTGGTGTTCGGTGTTTTAAGTTTGTTTAACGACACTAAAATACAGAAAATCTTAGATTCCAAATCAATCATTTAAATTCATTTCAACTTCCTACTTTTTAGGCAATCAAAAAACCTAAAAAATAGCAACATGAAGGACTTACTTCGACTCTACGAATCGCGTAAACCGGAAATAATTTTCGAATGAAAAGATTCTGAAACAGAGGCAGAAGTATGGATTTTCATTAATTATCTTCGAGGAAATGCAGCAGGTGGAGCCACTCGAATGAGAAAAGGATTAGACCGAAAAGATTGGAGTCATTAGCCAAAACAATGGAGATAAAATTCACCGTTTCTGGTCCAGAAATAGGTGGTGCGAAGTCGGGAATCAACTTTGATCCGGCTGATTCTCGTACAAAAGGTGTTCTCGAACGTTGGTATAAGGCTGTGATGCCCATCTTGAAAAATTATTATGGTACAGGTGGCGATTTAAATGTGGATGAAATTCATGAAGTAATTCCCATCACAGAAAAATTTGGACTCTGGCATCCGCAAGAAGGAGTTGTAAATGGACATTTTAACAGTAATGAAGGAGAAAAAATTAAACGCATAGGTCAATTGCGCTCGGGTGTTTCCAAAGTGCTTGAAGATTCGAATTACTCACCTGCAATAAATCGGAAATATGTTGTTGCTGATATGATTACTGGATTTGGGGTTTCTGAATCGGTTCGTCACTTCTACAACATATATAATGGTAGCATACAAGGTAAACGTGTCATTATTCAAGGATGGAGAAATGTAGGTTCTGCAGCCGCTTATTATTTGGCGAAAGAAGGTGCTGTTATTGTTGGGATTATTGACCTTTTGGGAGGATTAATAAAACCAGAAGGATTTTCATTCCAAGAAATAACACAACTGTTTCTCGACAAAAAAGGAAATACCCTTGTTGCAAATAATCTTTTGACATTTGCAGAAACCAATGCTAAAATTTGGGATGTACCAGCCGAAGTTTTTATTCCAGCTGCAGCTTCTCGCATAGTAAGTAAAGAACAAGTTGTTCGCATGAAAAATGCC
Organism: Flavobacteriales bacterium; assembly: GCA_040402915.1. Lineage (GTDB taxonomy): Bacteria > Bacteroidota > Bacteroidia > M30B66 > M30B66 > CALQRR01. Next base: position 992 of record JBBALS010000162.1, on the reverse strand, counting down.
GGAATGGAAGTAATTGCAAGTGGAGCCAATGTGCCGTTTGCAGATCCGGAAATTTTCTATGGTCCAACAATGGAATATGCCGATGAACAACTAAGTGTTATTCCCGACTTCATTTCAAACTGTGGAATGGCCCGTGTTTTCGCTTATCTTATGCAATTGGATGCAGAGATTTCGGATAAGGCCATTTTCCAAGATTCCTCGAATATCATTTTAGACGCGATGAAAAAAGCAGCCAGTCAAAGTCAGGATAGATTAAATTTCTCTCGTGAAGCTTATCGAATTGCTCTGAAAAAATTGGTTTGATCGATAATAGTGTTTGTTTAAGTTTTTAATATTCATTTCAAAAAGTCTACTAAAAAAGAAATTGGACTTTTAACAGCATATAATGTGTTAATTTATATTTATTACAATAATGTTTCAGTTTAGCAGCATTCCCAAATTTGAGGTATGAGTTTATTTAGGATAAGCTTTTAAATTATTCAATTTAAAGCACAAATTCATAAATGAGTTTCAGTATTTTTCAAGTGGAGCTCAGGTGCGATGCTTGGCTTTTACCGTTACTTTTCTCTTGATAGAAAAGTAACCAAAAGATCAAGTCCAGGCGATGCTTCAGCCCGCATCGAAAAAAACCGATTGGGCATTGGTACTAGTTTCCAAAATATAGGCCGCTATTTTTTTCGATCCGCATTCTTTCGCCTATACTGCATAACTAAATCATTATCTTATGAATGGCGAAACGCTGCCTCGCCGCCTAGACTCTCCCAGCGCACTAAAACCTACTTAACTTTATCAGGCATATCGGAATTGCTTTGGTACATTATCTCTAACTACCAAATTGTTGCAACAAACGGTTCAACCCAAATCGTTCAGAAGTTAGTTCAAAATATTCTACAACAATTAATATCAAAGCTTAGTTGAGCAATCGACTGGGATTTTTTGTTTGGAAACATTGATCATTGATTCAGAACAGGAACGTGTTATTATAAATTGTT
>JBBALS010000161.1:0-4990 GCA_040402915.1 Flavobacteriales bacterium | reverse complement strand
GGCTACGATTTAATTTTAATTGAAACCGTTGGTGTTGGACAAAGTGAAACTGCTGTTCATTCGATGGTCGATTTTTTTGTTTTAATTGCATTAGCTGGAGCAGGTGACGAATTACAAGGTATCAAGCGAGGCATCATGGAAATGGCCGATTTGGTTGTCATGAACAAAGCCGATGGAGACAATCTTCCAAGAGCAAAAGCTGCTCGACAAGATGTTCAACGTGCTTTGCATTTCTTTCCCGAATTGCCATCGGGTTGGATTCCCGAAGTTACTTTAGCTTCATCACTCGAAAGAACGGGTCTCGATGCCATTGCCGATTCAATGAACCGTTTTCAACAGCATTGTAAAACAAAGGGCTATTTTGATCTTCATAGAAAAGAACAAAGTCGCTGGTGGCTCAAAGAAACCATTCAACACGCCTTGGTCGATTTGTTTTTTGCACAGGAAAATATCCAAACGGAATTAGCCCAAAGAGAAGAGCAAATTATTGCACAACAACAATCGGTATCGGAAGCGGCTCGTTATTTAATCGATCTGTTTAAAGGAACCGGTATTAACCCAAAATAATTCCTGCCAAAGTAGCTGATAGGTAGGACGCAAGAGTTCCTGCCAATAATGCCTTCATCCCAAGTTTAGCAAGATCTGTTCTACGACTTGGTGCAAGTTCGCTAATACCACCAATCTGCATTCCTACGCTTGCGAAATTGGCAAATCCACATATAGCAATTGATACAATCAGCAATCCTTTTTCGGTTACAATTGGAATCGATTTACTCGCTAAACTCTTGAATGCAACAAACTCATTGATGGTTAGTTTTTGTCCAAGTAAAGTTGCAACACCGCTAATATCTTGAGAAGGAACACCCATTGCCCAAGCTAGCGGATAAAAAATCCAACCAAAAATACGGTTCAAGGAAAGATCCAAATTAGGATCGAAAATATGCGCGATATGAACCAACATCCAATCAATCATGGTAACCAAAGCGATAAATCCAACCACCATCGCAATCACATTTAAGGCGATTTTCATTCCATCACTTGCTCCATGAGAAATGGCATCAATTAGATTAACATAAGGACTTTTTACTTCCAGTTTCACATTGCCCATGGTTTGACTTTCTTCCGTTTCAGGAAAAAGGATTTTGGAAATAACCAATGCGCCTGGAGCAGCCATCAAACTTGCAGCTATTAATTTAGGAGCTAAATCGAGTCCTGCAGCAGCACCCATATTCACATAAACAACGAGAATTCCGCCTGCAATACAAGCCATACTTCCACTCATACTGGCAAGCAACTCACTTTTAGTCATGGAAGCCAAATAAGGACGAATCATAACCTGAGCTTCTACTTGACCAACAAAGGCGCTGGCTACATTACTTAATGCTTCTGCGCCACTTACACGCATAATGAAATTCATGCCTTTGGCTATAATCGAAACGATGAATTGCATCACTTTGATGTGATACAGAATGGCAACAAGCACACACACTAAAATGATGGTAGCAGTAACATTGAAGGCAAAAACAAATCCTCCATTTACATAATTTCCAATAGTACCATTGTATTGTTCAACAGCGATTCCACCAAAAACAAAGGTTGCGCCTGCGCGAGCAAACTGTTCGATCTTTTCCATGGCATGACCAAGTTGTTGGAAAAAAGCAGTTATCGGTGGTATACGTAATACCAAAACGGCAATTACACTTTGAAGTAAAATACCACTTATAACAAGTCGGTAATTGATCGCCTTGCGGTTATTTGAAAAAAGAAATGCAATTCCGAGAATGACAATTGCTCCAATAAGTCCGTGAAATTTATCCATAATCACAAAGAAAGTAAAAACTACGGATTAAAAACGTATTTAGGATTTCTTGACTTGTATGAAGGCTCTTGAATAAAACTATAGAGTTGAAATTCTGATGAAACAAGTAATTGATTAAAATATCTCTGTCAAATTACCTTTTTCGATTTCTTCGGTTTTTCTATTGTGAAAAGGTCGGCTGTATATTTTTCGTAAAGTTCAAATAAAAACTCCATTCTGTTTGCTTCACTTGAAAACGATTGTGGTCTGTATGCTAAATCCACAGCTTTGTCTAAGTCGTTGTGTGCTTTTGCCAATATTGGTGGCATTGTTAATGGGTCGTAAAGGTCGGCAAGTGAACTATTGGGAAATTGAAGTCTTGCTTCTAAAACTTTTTGAGCAGCTGCTTCAATACTATTTACTTGTTTGGCGTTTGGATTTTCTGGCCAAGGATAGTTGTTGTATACAATATCTTTAGAGTAACGGAAATCACTTTTTAAACGACCACAAATTGATTTAACCCAAGCCATATGCATCTTAGACATTAGAATACCAAAATTATATACTTTGGCGTTTGAGATTGACATACAAGTATCGCTAACAATAGAATTTTTATCGAAAAACCCCATTGGGATATAAGGACGATTTTCAGATGAAACACGAGGAACAACAATAAATGTCTCTGGTCTATTTCTGTCACGAAACAAAGTTGGCGTTGCTGCAAATTTTTGAGTTGATGGAGCAACACTGTCAAGTCTAAACTTCTTAACTGCCTCAATACGCTTTAAAACGTTTGGTAGTTGTTTTAATTCGTTTGGTTCAGCTCCAACAAGCCATATACACCAACGTTTTTGGCCGTTTAGAAATTCATATGCTGAAATTAATGGAATAATAAATTTCTCTGCTTTCGGTTCTTTTAAAATAAATTCTGTTTTTTCTTTGTCTGATAATAGCAAATGTCCTCCGTCTAAAGGCATGTTTCCAAAACTCATTTCAGGGACATTACAAAGTGGATTTGCCCTTTTAGTTATCAGAATATCTTTTGCATCAATTAAATAAGGATTGATATTCTTTGCTTTTATTTCGTGGGCTTCGCCTTTAATATCTTCATATTCAAAAATACTCTTATTTGAAGTGTCGAAGCTGGCTAAACCAATTATCACACAATAAACTGCGGCATTTCCTTTGGCTTCATTACTCCATTTAAAAGTTCGGTGAGCAAAATGAATTTTTATGTTGTATTTATTGAGCATTTGTCCCCAAAGAATGCTCGTTTGTTCTCCTTGAACGATTGAGTTTGTGGATACAAACGCAACTTTTGTTTTTGTCCCTTGTATGTATTTGGCAGCTTTTATATACCAAGCCGTAACATAATCTAACACTCCAGCGCTTTGTATGTTATCAAAATGCCTAACAACATCATCACGCTGATTTTGGCTCATAATTTTTGAACCAATAAATGGAGGATTGCCAATGATATAATCGTATTTAAGTTCACTTTCTTTTCTGAGAGTCTTTATGCCTTGATAAGAAACATTATTTGAGTGGATTTCTAGTTTATAATTTTCATCTAGATCATTAACGACTTGCGAAATTTCTACATTTTCAGCATATAATTTTTTAACAGTACTATCATCGCTTTGGAAAGTATGCCAATTTATCTTTAGAGCATCGCCATGTATAATTTTCGCTGATTTCTTCAATGGCAAACGCACAAAATATTGTCCAAACTCATTGCTTATTTGCATATTCATTTGGTGGTCAATAAGCCACATAGCAACTTCGGCAATTCGTGCAGGGAATTCTTCATATTCAATTCCGCACATCATATCAACGTCAAGGTGAATTATTTCTCTAACATCAAAAACCCTTTGCCCTGTCTTATTAGATGCTCTTAAAATCTCTAACTCCAATAATCGTAATTCACGGTATGTAATTACCAAGAAGTTTCCGCAACCGCAAGCAGGGTCAAGGAATTTGAGTGTGCTCAGTTTTTTATGAAATTCGGGTAGTTTGTTTTTATTATCTCTTATGCTTTCAAACTCTTTCCAAAGATCATCCAAGAAAAGCGGTTTGATTAGTTTTAGAATATTGGTTTCGCTTGTATAATGTGCTCCTAAGTTTCTACGTTCTTTCGGATTCATTACGCTTTGAAACATAGAACCAAAAATTGCTGGTGAAATTTTACTCCAATCAATGTAACAGCAGTCTAACAATGCTTGCCGCATTTTTGTGTCGAAACTTGCTGTAGGTAGATTTTCTTGGAAAAGCTTTCCACTTACATAAGGAAATTCGGCAAGTTGTTCATCCAAATTTTTGAATCGATTTTCTCTTGCTGTATTTAATACTTGAAATAATTCTTGCAATTTGGATGCAAGATCGCTTCCGTCTTCGGCTGTTCTTTGTTCTAAATAATCTTGAAATTGTTGCTTGTTGAAAATTGTAGTGTCTTCGGCAAATAAACAAAATAAAATACGAACCAAGTAAATTTCTAATGCATGCCCGGTATAGCCAATTTCGTTCAATCTGTCGTGAAGTTTACCCAATAACTCTGCTGCTTTTATGTTTGCAGGATCTTGTTCTTTGTAAACCTTTTTTTGATATCCTACAATATAACCGAAATGCTGAACATTATTTACTAAGTCATTAAGTTTAAAATCAATGGTTTTGTTTTCTTCTAAATCGTATTGCCTGAAATTTTCGAAGTCTGAAACGAGAATATATTTGGGTAATTCATGTTGTTTCAGTCCGTGAGTGTAATCAATGGCTTGTTGAAATGCTTTGTCAAGGTTTTTACCCCTGCTTTTCATTTCAATTAAAACTGTTCCTTTCCAAAGTAAGTCAATGTAACCGTCTTTGTCGTCCAGTTTCTTCACTCTGTGCTCAAAGGTAGAAACTCGTTTGCTGCTAATACCAAATACATTAAAAAACTCAACTAAAAATGGCTTTGCGTCTGCTTCTTCGTTCGAAGTGTCCGCCCATTCTTTTGAGAAATTTAATGCTCTATCTTTTATTTCGTTCCAGCTTAATGCCATTCTATAATATATGTTTTTAGATATTAATATTTTATTGATTTACCTTATATATCATTATTCATTTATCTACCCCAAAACTTCTTCCACTTCAATAGTTTCTCCTAATTATACTAAAAATGCTTTGTAAGAGGAGTATTCCATTTCTTTCAATTATTTC
>JBBALS010000160.1:0-4992 GCA_040402915.1 Flavobacteriales bacterium | reverse complement strand
TAGCGCTAGTCCGAATTCATGATAAAATTGCCTACATCAATAAGTCGGGAATTCGATTGGTGAGGCCATTTTGGAAAGATGGTGAATCATTTTCGAATGGATTGGCCATTGTGGAAAAAGACGATAAATACGGAATTATCAATACTCGCGGAGAACTTATTTTATCAAACAACTATAGCAACATTATTGGTCCAGAAGCAGGATTTTATTCAATCGAAAAAGACAGCTTATGGGGATTTCTAAATCTGAAAGCGCGCATTATTGTTGAACCTATTTATCAAGAAGTACATATGTTTTCAGAAGGTTTGGCTGCTGTAAAACGCGATGGTAAGTTTGGTTTTATCGATTCTACGGGGCATGAAATTATTCCATTCAAATTTGATGAAGTTTCGAATTTTAAAGATGGAATTACCCGAGTAATGATTGATGATTTGTATGGATTAATTGCACGAAACGGAACTGTAATTTTGCCAGTTAAATATCAACGTATTGGAATTTTTAGAAATGGATTATGCCGAATTCTTTTGAACGATAAATGTGGATATGTCAACAAAGAAGGAAAAATAATTATTCCATTACAAGCGAATTGCGCTTCGGCTATTCACGGTCTAGATGGTTTTAGTGAGGGCTTAGCTCGTATTGATAAGAAAGGAAAAAAAGGATTTATCGATAAAAAAGGCAAAGTTGTAATTGCTCCAAATCTTCAAGATTGCGGATATTTTTCAGAAGGATTGGCGTCATTTAAGAAAAATAATAAATGGGGATATATATCTAAAAATGGAAAAGTATTTATTGATCCTATTTTTGAAGAAGTTGCTCCATTTCATGAAGGGTTTTCGAGAGTTAAAAAAGCCGGGAAATATGGTCTTATAAATAGAGACGGACGCATCGTTCTTCCTATTAAATATAATGATGTAATTGAAGAGGGGCGAGGTCTTTTTATTGTTACTTTAGCTACAGGTAAATTGCTCCTAAATGAAGAAATGGAAGAAATTACCGAATCTGATTTTGATGAAATTAAAAAAACAAATTCATCAGGAATTTTAAGATTAATGAAAGTAGGAAAAATGTCCCTTTTTCACAGTGAAACCGAAAAAATATTTTGGGTTGAAGATTGAGTCAGGTATCCTGGGGATCTCATCCTGGGGATCTCATCCTGGGGATTAATCCCCAGGTTAAAGAAACATTATGAAAAATAGTTTATTAGTACTATTCATTTTCAATTTCAGCATTTCATTTGGGCAAATTGACATCAAACAAGTAGATCGTTCATTGGCTAAAATCAATGAACGTTTGTATGCTTCCAAATTCGAAGTTTCAAATAAAAACTACCGAGAATTTTTAACTGTATTGATCAAAGAGAATCGAATGGTGGAATTATCCATTGCGCGAATAGATACTTTAAAATGGAATGAAAACATTTCATCTTATTCCAACAATCCTTATGTCGATTATTACCATAAACATCCTGCATACGACGATTTTCCAGTTGTGAATGTGAGTCATGAAGCAGCTCAGTTATATTGTGAGTGGTTAACATCAATTTACAATTCAGTTCCCAAAAGGAAATTCCACAAACTTAAGTTTCGGTTGCCAAGTGAAAACGAATGGGAAACGGCAGCAAGAGGCGGAGATAATATGGCTAAATATCCATGGAAAGGCGAATTTTTGAGGAATTCAAAGGGACTTTACTTATGCAATTTTGCAAGAGATGCTAATGATACAATGGGAATAGCCAATAAATTAAACGATTCGGCCGATATCACAGCACAAGTTAATTCTTATTATCCAAATCAATTTGGCATCTTTAATCTAAGCGGAAACGTGGCCGAAATGATATCCGATAAGCAAATAATTAAAGGTGGAAGCTGGCAATCAACATCAGAATATTTGACTATTACAAGTAAACAATCAAATGATGGAAATCCCAAACCAACGGTAGGTTTTCGGTTTTTTGTGGATTTAATCGAAAGATAGAATCCGCATCTTGGGTATTGCATCCTGGGTCTTGCATCCTGGGTCTTGCATCCTGGGGATTAATCCCCAGGTTTCCGGTTTCCCCAAGTTCCTCAGGCAGTCTACTTCGAATTCTTCACATAGACAATACGCTTGCTCAAAAAGAACTCTTCGTCAAACCAGGTTTGGAGTGGAAGCAGTTGAAAGTCTTTTCCGGTGGCACTGGCTTCTTCGATTAGATCGCCGCCTTTTAGACTAATCCAGCCGTTGCGTATCGAATTCATTTGCTCTTTGCGAAGTTTTCCTTTGGTCCAGAAAAGTAACTCAGTTAAAGGTGCAACCGCGCGACTCACAATGAAATCGAATTGTCCTTCTATTTGTTCAACGCGGCCAACGTGTGAGACTACATTGGTTAAACCCAAACCTTCCACAACGGCATCCACAACCTTAATCTTTTTGGCAATGGAATCGCACAACGTGAATTGGCATTCTGGAAAATAGATGGCAAGTGGAATTCCCGGAAAGCCACCGCCTGTTCCGATATCGAGAATTTTAGAACCCGATTTGAAGAGATGGAACTTGGCAATAGCCAAACTGTGTAAAACATGACGCAGGTACAATTCGTCGATGTCTTTGCGGGAGATAACGTTGATTTGGCTATTCCATTCTTGGTACAAGGGCATTAATAACTCCAATTGCCGAACTTGTTTTTCGGTGAGTTCGGGAAAATAGGAGCGAATAAGATCCATGAATCGAATAAAATGAAATGCTTAAAATGAAAAGGGGAAATTTAAATCTTGTCTCTGGTTTCGCGAATCACATTGTACAGAAACTCACGGGCACGAAACAATTGCGCTTTAACCGTTCCCAGGGGAAGATCGAGGGTTTCTGCAATTTCTTCGTACGACATTTCCTGGAAATAGCGCATCTCCACCAATAGACGATAACGTGGTTTTAACTTCTCAACGATGGAGCGCATCAGGATGTTTTTCTGCTTGCGGATGAGGTGTTCTTCAGGATCTAAGGTGTCCGAACGAACATCCATAGTCATTTCATCTCCATCTCCGCTTGTAAATGTTTTGTCGAGAGAAAGTGTAACCATCCGTTTTTTACGGATAAAGTCGATGCAGTTATTGGTAGCAATACGAAACAGCCAAGTGCTAAATGCAAAATTGGGTGTGTACTGTTCAATATTTTTAAAGGCTTTGCCGAAAGCTTCCAAAGTGAGATCCTCGGCGTCGTCCTTATTATTTACCATTTTCAAAAGCAGGTAAAATACCGATTCTTTGTACCGATCTAATAATTCGGCATACGCAGCTTGGTCGTTCTTTTCAATGGAACGTTTAACAAGCTGCACATCGTATTGTGCTTTTACAGAGAGAGTGGGTTCTAGCTCCATTTTCGCTTCCTAACAAAGAAAGTAGTTATAAAATAAACAGGGTAAACAAACAACCGTTGAAAGAACTCCAGAAACGGTGCTTTCCATCCAAGGTCGGCCTCGTCGAGTTTTACAGCGATTGCGTGCAAGATACCAATTTGAAGTAAAGTACGAAATAATAATCCTGAAATAATTATAATGGTATTGTATTGAAAAATTAAGGATGCGATGGTTGCGAAAATGAGCAAATACCAGCTCATTGGTTCAATAATCAAAGCCGATTTATGTGACGATTTGTAATATTTTGCAGTAGATACGTGTCGTTTCTTTTGATGGAACCATGCTTTCCAACTCAATTTGGGTTCTGAAACCGTTGATGACCCTTTATCAATGACGATCGTAGTATTTTGAGGTGTAGCAACCTCGTTAATAAATAAATCATCATCGCCCGATTCCAAATGAATATGTGATGCATATCCCTTCACATCAAAAAAGAGCGATTTGTGGTACGATAAATTTCTTCCAACACCCATGTATGCTTTGCCTTTTAATGCTTTTGATAAATATTGAGCTGCTATAAAAAACGTGTCGAACCGTATCATCAAATTTAAAAAACCGGGCATTGAAGCGTACTTCCCGTAACCCAAAACAATTTGTTTTTCGGATCCATACGATTCCATGACACTGCTTATCCAATGATTGCTTGAAGGAAAACAATCGGCATCGGTCAATACAAGCGTATCATATTGTGCAGCCTTTATACCAATGGTCATGGCGAATTTTTTTCCATGTTCACGGCCTTCCACTTCTTTGATATCGGCAACTTTCAGATGTTTGTATTTCTGTGCAAGCGACTTCAATAAATCGTATGAATTATCGAAAGAGCAATCGTTTACAACAATAACTTCAAATTTCGGGTAATCTTGGTCGAGAATAAGTGGTAGAAACTTCTCTAGGTTTTCTTCTTCGTTTCTTGCGCAGATTACAACCGAAACTGGCGGCGTTTGAAAAGTAGGTTGCTTGTTTTTATAAAGCGCAAGACATAGAAAATTTAACAGATAGATGGAAATTTGAGTAAGTAGCGCGAGGCCAAATACGATAAGTAAACTTAGTAAAGGGGATATAGATAAATCAATCATTTAGCAAACGCAAAAAATACAATTGCAAAAGTAGCTTGATTGTATGCTTCAAAAATGTAGTGTATTCATCTATCTTTGCGCAACTTTTTAACAAAGCATGCGCTTTACTATAGCAGCAACAGATAAGCATTCCAAGGCTAGGGCAGGGGAAGTTTCAACAGAGCACGGGCTAATTCAAACGCCTATTTTTATGCCTGTTGGTACTGCCGGTTCCGTAAAAGCGGTGCATCAACGCGAACTTCGAGACGATATTCGTGCTGAAATCATTTTAGGGAATACCTATCATTTGTTCCTTCGTCCAGGATTGGATGTGTTGAAGGAAGCGGGTGGTTTACACAAATTTAATGGTTGGGAAAAACCGATCCTTACCGATAGCGGAGGTTATCAAGTATTTTCACTTTCCGACAACCGTAAAATAACTGAAGAAGGCGCCATCTTTAAATCACATATCGATGGCTCCAAACACATGTTCAGTCCTGAATCGGTGATGGATATTCAGCGTACTATCGGTGCCGATAT
>JBBALS010000159.1:3024-4992 GCA_040402915.1 Flavobacteriales bacterium | reverse complement strand
CGTTGAATGAGCATATTCAAAGTAGTTCTAATCGTCCAAATCCAGGTAATGTTCTTCGGAATTTAATGAAGAACAAAAACCAAAGACGTGCATTGCTCTTGATGGCATTGCTCATGCTTTCGCAGTTTACCATCATTCCATTTATAGCGGCTTACATGGAGAAGAATGTTGGTTTTACACAAATTCAGGTAACCTATATTTATTTATTTGGAGGATTGTGTTCGGTGTTTGCGGCGCCTCTCATTGGGAAGCTTGCCGATAAAGCAGGAAAGTTCAAAGTGTTTGCGCTTTTTGCATCCTTGGCTGTAATTCCATTGTTTCTAATTACCAACATGCCCGAAGTTCCTGTTTGGATGGCGCTTATTGTTACAAGCTTTTTCTTTATTGTAATAAGTGGACGTGTTGTTCCTACTATGGCGCTTATTACCTCAACAACACAACCTGCAAATAGAGGAAGTTTTATGAGTTTTAATTCATCGGTCCAACAAACTACAGCCGGAATTGCAGCATTTATTGCGGGTAGTGTTGTAACTGAAAATGGAGCCGGCAAATTGCAGCATTATCCCATAGTAGGTTACATTGCAATTGCAGCCTGCTTCATAAGTATATGGGCAGCATCGCGCATCGTAAGTGCCGATGAATACGAGGCAGAATTAGAAAGAAAGAAACAGGTTTAATAGATAGCCTCAAGCTTAAAAATTTGATCTTGAGAAATTTAGTTTCGCGAGGGCCTTTGCAATGCTCTCTATGGAATTTCTCATAAAAGCCTCTCTCCTATTCTATATGAAGTCAAGTTAATGATTATTATTTGCAGAAACTGTTCATCAGATCAACCTAACATTAAAACACCACAAGTCAAATAATTGACCTGAAATTAAAAATCGATCGATGTAGGTGCATTAAATTCCAGTATTCTTTTTATGAAAATCGATGACTTGTTAAAGTAGTAAGTCAAATGTTATGTTTCCTTAACTGACAGAAATTTGATGTTATTGGTTAGTAATGCAAAAAAAATCAAATCAAATTTGATGTTATTACAAATCTACCAAATCTACCGCAATTCATTTGAACAATGGATTGTGCTACCATCATGTTCAAAAAAATCTACCTCCGCAAAATCATCGGAATCAAAATTCCGATGGTTTTACTCATTCCCATTATGGGGATTTTTATTTTACTGATCGATTGTTTCGACATATTCGGGCATAAACGCGATCCTGTCCCAAAAACCATCGAAACAACAGATGGTAATTCAAATCAACAGGTCAATCGACCTCAGCGTCGGCATTCACTCTCGGACGGCCGACTTGTCTACCCGATCTTGTTCAACGATCTAGCTGAAGAAGCGACTACATATTCACCGCTAAAATCATCTATAACTGCGGTATTAACTGAATATAAGTCCAGAGGTGCTTTGATCGATGCTGCAGTTTACTTCTTTGACTTTTCATCTCTTGAATGGTTCGGAATTAATACTGAACAACTTTTCTCACCGGGTAGTTTGATGAAAATTGGGATTGGTATTACTGTATTAAAACGCGCCGAACAAAATCCCAATTTTCTCAATCAACGAATAACATTCACTGAGGCAGACAACGAGCACGTTGCACAAACGCTTTCGGATGAAACGTTGCAGACAGGAAAATCCTATGGTGTGAAAGAATTGCTGGGACGCATGCTAAGCCATTCCGACAATCATGCAACTTCTTTACTAAGCAAAACTTGTGGCATAGATGCCCTTCGCAAAACCTACAACGATTTGGGAATAATACCAATCCCGCAAGATGCCAATTACCAAATTACTATTCATCAATATGTGCGCTTCTTCAAAGCACTTTTCTTTGCAACCTATTTATCGCAGGAAAATTCAGAATTTCTGATGAATGAACTTGCTCATTCGGGTTTTAAAAACGGACTTGAAAAAGGAAACAATCAACAATCTAACCTTGTTATCGCGCACAAATTTGG